>JAFSIK010000010.1 GCA_017439805.1 Oscillospiraceae bacterium | reverse complement strand
GCAAGCCCATCAACTCCTTCCAGAACACTCAGTTCAAGATGGCCGAAATGCAGACTAAGATCGACGCTGCCCGCCTGATGACCTGGCGCGCTGCCGTGGCCGAAGACAATCATGAACCCTTCGGCGCATACGCCGCCATGGCGAAGCTTTTCGCCGCGGAGGCTGCTTCCGACGTTACCCGCCGCGCCGTACAGCTTTTCGGCGGCTACGGCTACACCCGCGAATATCCCGTGGAGCGCATGATGCGCGACGCCAATATAACCGAGATCTACGAGGGCACCTCCGAGGTACAGCGTATGGTCATCGCAAACCATCTGGGCTTGAAATAAGGAGGTAAGGAAATGAAAATTATCGTATGCGTAAAGCAGGTTCCGGACACCTCCGGCAAGGTCGCCGTAAAGGCGGACGGTACTCTTGACCGCGCCTCCATGGCCACCATTATAAATCCCGACGACCTCAATGCCGTTGAGGCCGCGCTGAAGCTGAAAGACGACACCGGCGCAAAGGTCATCGTTGTCACCATGGGTCCTCCTCCCGCGGAGGGAATGCTGCGTGAAATCATGGCCATGGGCGCCGACGAGGCGGTGCTCATTTCCGGCCGCGAATTCGGCGGCTCCGACACCTTCGCCACCTCCCAGATCATCGCCGCCGGCATCAAAAAGATCGGTCTGGAGCCCGAGGACGTTATTTTCTGCGGCAGACAGGCCATCGACGGCGACACCGCCCAGGTGGGTCCCCAGATCGCCGAGAAGCTGGGCATCCCCCAGGTCTCCTACGTTGCCGAAATAGAAAAGGACGGAAAGGACATCACCTGTCAGCGTATGCTGGAGGACGGCTACATGACCATCCGTGTCAAGACCCCCTGCCTGCTCACCTGCATCAAGGAGCTTAACGTTCCCCGCTATATGAGCGTTTCCGGCATCGTGGACTGCTACAGCAAGCCCCTGACCGTGTTCGATTTTGAGACTCTCAAAAACGACCCTCTCATAGACCTTGCCACCATCGGACTTAAAGGCTCTCCCACCAACATTTTCCGCTCTTTCACCCCTCCCCAGAAGGGCGTGGGTATCATGCTTGAGGGCAATGACAAGGAAACCTGCGACAAGCTTGCCGGCATGTTGGCCGCCAAGCACATCATTTAACGGAGGAGGAAAGGAAAATGGTTAATTACAACAGCGCCGATATCGCCTCCTTCAAGGGCATATTCGTATTTTGCGAGCAGCGCGAGGGCAAGCTCATGAGCACCGACTTCGAGCTGATTTCCGAAGGACGCAAGCTTGCCGACGAGCGCGGCGTAGAGCTTTGCGGCCTGCTTCTGGGTCATGACGTTGAGCACCTAGCCGCCGAACTGGGCGGCTACGGCGCCGACAAAGTCATTGTCTGCGACCATCCCCTGCTTGAGACCTACACCACCGACGCCTACACCAAGGTCATCTGCGATATGGTGAAGATTTATAAGCCCGAGGTTTTCGTTCTGGGCGCCACCAACATCGGCCGCGACCTTGGTCCCCGTGTTGCTGCCAGACTGCACACCGGCCTCACCGCCGACTGCACCCATCTGGATATCGACATGGACAACTATCTGGACTTCCTGCGCACCAGCTCCACTCTGGACGTGGACAAGATGAAGTTTGACATGGAAGACCGCAACCTTAAGATGACCCGTCCCGCTTTCGGCGGTCACCTTATGGCAACCATCATCTGCCCCCGCTTCCGCCCCTGTATGGCAACCGTTCGCCCCGGCGTTATGAAAAAGAGCGCCTTCGACGAAAAGCGCGCCGCCTCAGTCATCATTGACAAGCCTCAGGTTCAGCTCTCCATCGAGGATATGGACACTCAGGTTCTGGAAGTGGTCAAGGCCACCAAAAAGCTGGTTGACCTTATCGGCGCCGACGTGGTCGTATCCGTTGGCCGCGGCATCGGCAAGGATATTGAAAAGGGCATCGCCCTGGCAGAGGAGCTTGCCGAGGTACTGGGCGGCGTAGTGGGCGGCTCCCGCGCCACCATCGACGCAGGCTGGCTTTCCGCCGACCATCAGGTTGGCCAGACCGGCAAGACCGTCCATCCCAAAATTTACATCGCCCTTGGCATTTCCGGCGCCATCCAGCACAAGGCCGGCATGCAGGACAGTGAGTGCATCATCGCTGTCAACAAGAATGATACCGCCCCCATCTTTGAGATTGCCGACTACGGCATCTGCGGAGACCTTTTCAAGGTGGTACCCATGCTTATCGAGTCCTTCAAGGCCGCAAAGGCTGCGAAATAAACTTATACCCTCTCAACGCAAATCGCCCAGCGGAATTTCCGCCGGGCGGTTTGTTGCAATGGGGATAAAATGGGTATAAAATATAAAAAAGTATTCTGAAAGGGGCAGAGCGATGTTTTTGATGATGCCCATACTGTCCATCGTGGTCATATACATTCTGGCGGCAATCGTGCCCGCGATTTTCCTGATGCGCTACGTTTACCGCAAGGACACCGTGGAAAAGGAGCCCCGGGGCCTGCTTGGGGCGCTGGTTTTGTGCGGCGTGGGCGCGGCGCTGGTGTCCATCGTGCTTGAAAGCATCGGTACAGGAATTCTTGACCGATTCCTTGACGAGGGAAGCCCCGTTTATTCCATCGTCCTGGCTTTCCTTGTGGTTGCGGTGGTGGAGGAGGGGGCGAAATATGTTTTCCTGCGCTTTGCCACCTGGAAAAACCCCAATTTCAATTACCGCTTCGACGCGGTGGTCTACGCGGTTTTCGTATCCCTGGGCTTTGCCGCCTTTGAAAACATCGGTTACGTTTTCGGCTACGGCCTGTCTGTGTCCATTCCCCGGGCGGTGCTGGCAATACCGGCTCACATGGGCTTTGCGGTGTTTATGGGCATTTTCTACGGGCGGGCAAAGCTCTGTTCCCGGCAGGGCAGAAAGGCCGCCTGTACCGCAAATCTTATTGTGGGATATATCATCGCCGTGTTCCTCCACGGATTCTACGACGCATGCGCCATGGTTGGTACGGGTCTGGCCATAACTCTTTTCGTGGTGTTTGTTGTGATTATGTATATCGTGACCATCAGGGTGCTGAAAAAGCAGTCCGCCTCGGACCACCCCATATACTGACCCCTGCCTCTGCGGCGAAAATTTTGCAGGGAATTTTTTGACAGTAATGTTTCCCTGTGATAAAATCAATTTTACTATACACGCCGCCCGGCGGCAAAAGGGGTGATACCCAAATGGATATTAAAATCTGCCACATTTATCCCGACGCCATGAATCTTTACGGCGACCGGGGCAATATAACCTGCATGGCTCAGCGCCTTAAATGGCGGGGCATCGGCTGCACCCTTACCGAAATGCCCGTGGGCAGCGGAGAGGGCTTTTCCGACTGCGACCTGTTTTTCATCGGCGGTGGTCAGGAATTTGAACAGGAAGTTATTTTAAAGGACTTTTTCGCCACCAAGGCCGCGGGTATCCGCGCCGCCATCGACGATGGCAAGACTTTTCTGACCGTCTGCGGCGGCTATCAGATGATGGGTCATTATTACCAAAACGCAAAGGGTGAAAAAATCGACCTTCTGGGCGCGGCTGACCTGCACACGGTTTGCGAAAGCCGCCGTATGACCGGCGACTATGCCTTTACCGTAAATACCGGCGCGGGCGAAACCGCCGTCATTGCCTTTGAAAATCACCCGGGCAGGACGTATCTGGGTGAAAACGCCGCGGCTCTTGGCAAAGTTATAAAGGGTTTCGGCAATAACGGACAGGACGGCACCGAGGGCGTGCGGCACAAAAATCTTTTCGGCACCTACGGCTACGGCCCCCTGCTGCCGAAAAATCCCGCCCTGTGCGACTATATACTTCTCACCGCGCTGGAGCGCAAATACGGCTCAGCGGAGCTTTCCCCCCTTGAGGATAACTTTGAAAATGCCGCCCACGATATTATGCTGGACAGGCTCCTCAGGAGCAAATGAGCGGAGTGATGAAATGAGAGATTACAAACAGGAATTTGAGGCCCGGGTGGCCTACATTAAAGACCAGGTGACTGCCGCCGGCGCCGCCGGAGTGGTGTTCGGAAACAGCGGCGGCAAGGACAGCGCCCTTGTGGGTATCCTGTGCAAGGCCGCCTGCGAAAAAACCGTGGGCGTCATTATGCCCTGCGGCTCCAGCCGTAACTTCGGCGAGGATATGGAGGACGGTCTGAAGGTGGCAGAGCAGTTCGGCATCGAGACCCGTACCGTGGACCTGACTGCCGTCAAGGAAAAGGAAGTGGAGCAGCTCAGCACCGTTACCACCCTCAACAGCACCGCTCTTACAAACATCAATCCCCGTCTGCGTATGCTCACCCTCTACGCCATTGGAGCCAGCGAAAACCTGCTGGTAGCCGGCACCGGAAACCGCAGCGAGCGGTACATGGGTTATTTCACCAAGTGGGGTGACGGAGCCTTTGACTTCAATCCCATCTCCGACCTGACCGTTGGAGAGATTTTCGAATTTCTCCGCTGGCTGAAGGCTCCCATGTCCATCATTGAAAAGGCGCCCTCCGCCGGACTGTACGAGGGCCAGACCGACGAGGCGGATATGGGCGTAACCTACGCCGCGGTGGACGATTACCTGCTGACCGGCAAGGTGGATCCGGATGACTTCAAAATAATCGCCGCCTACCACAACCGCAGCGAGCACAAGCGGGTGGGCCCGAACGTATACAGAAAAGACTAATATATAAAAATCGGCTTTTTAATTTAAAAGCCGATTTTTTGTGCTTAAAGCCCTAAAACGGTTTGCGGTTTGGTCTGAGAGCACAGATTTGAACGCCCATTCTTATCCTCCGGGACAATTGTGGCACATTTAACATTATGCTAAAATTTTATTAAAGAGTTAGTGCGGCAAGGGTTTCAGCGCTCTGCCGGCACGAGAAAACCACGGAAAACTCAAAAGGAATCTACAATTGTTGTTGGAGGACAAAAAATGAAAAAGATCGACTTTGAGAACCATTATTATGACATAAGCTCTGTCGAGACTCTTAAAGCCCGTACCGAGTGCCCCTACTGGACCAAGGACACCAACACCATCTACTGGAATCCCAAGGTCGGTATGTGCCAGGACAAGTTCGAGTTCGAGCTGCTGGACTTCGCCGAAAAGCGTATCAAAATCATGGATAAGCTGGAAATTGAGAAAGCCATCATCTCCCTGGCCCCCGGCATCGACTACCTGCCCCCCGAGGAAAGCATCCCTGCCTGCAAGGCCGCCAACGACGCTCTCTACAAGATTACCCAGCAGTTCCCCGGCCGCTTCCTTGGCAGCGCCATTCTTCCCATCCATGACGTAGAGGCCTCCATCGCCGAGCTGGAGCGCTGCGTTAAGGAACTGGGCTTTGTAATGTGGCAGACCCACTCCAACTACGGCCCCGGCATCGAGCCCGACGACAAGAAGTTCTGGCCCGTATGGCGCAAGGTTGCCGAGCTGGGCATCTTTGCCTACCTGCATCCCGTCACTTCCCATCAGCCCAAGTTCAACGACTACGGCTACGCCATGGCATCCCCCGGCCTTGGCTTCACCATCGACACCATGGGCGCCATTATCCGCATCCTGCTGAGTGGTATGTTTGATGAAATTCCCGACCTGAAAATCGTTCTGGGTCACTTCGGCGAGGCTCTGCCCTTCCTGATGGAGCGTATGGACAACAGAATGGCCATGCTGCCCATTCCCGAGCAGAAGAACAAGGAGAAGCCCAGCTACTACTTCGGCAAGAACATTTACGTTACCACTTCCGGCAACGCCTATGCCCCCGCTTACGAGTGCTGCAAGGCCGCCATCGGCATTGACAGCATCCTGCTGGGCACCGACTATCCCTTCGAGACCATGGAAAGCTGCATCGAGTTCATCGACAGCCTGCCCATGACCGTCGAAGAGCGGGAGAAGCTGTACTTCAGAAACGCCGAAAAACTTGGCGTATCCCTGTAAATGCAATAATAAAAGGCTCCTGAAGGGCGGCCTCACACAGGGATTTACACGGTTTTGAATGAATCTTTTCCTCCACAGCAACCCCCGGTTCCCTTGAAATACATCAAGTATTCCCGCGGTCACCGGTGACCGCTGTGAAGAAAAATCTTCTGTTCAAAACTGCCCTGCACTCCAAAGCGAGAGATTTTTTCGCAGGACAAGACAAAAAGCCACGGCAAGGCTGACGCCTGCCATGGCTTTTTAACGAAGTATTGCGGAAAAAGATCCGGTTTGGAGCGTATAAATCCCTGTGTGAAGCCGCCCTTTTTTTACGTCTGACATTATTTGTAGTCATTTGTAACGTTAATTTTCTTGGCACAGGGGCGCCTCTGTGGTAACATCAAAACAGAAAATTCCATTTTTCCGGAAATTTCTGCGTAACCTTTCACCGGCGCCGCACATCTTTAAAGCGCAGGAAAAATTTTGACGGCAAACCGGTTTGAAACGGAACATTTTTCAAAAAGAAGCGTCTTATTATAATAAGGAGGGTTTGTCCCAACTGCCCCACCTCAAAAGGAGGAACCGATATGAAAAAATCTGCAGGAAAAACCGCCAGAGCTATGGCTCTGCTGCTGTGTGTGATAATGGCCGTGCTGCCCCTGGCCGCCTGCGGCGGCAGCAATCCCGGCGAGAGCAGCAAGCCCGGCAACCCCGGCAAAAATGAAGAACCCCGGCCGGAATTCGTTTACGTACCGGAATATTTCCCCGTCGAAAACGACCTTGGTCTGGAAAGCATCCAGCGTGCCGTATATCACGACGGCAGGGTGTTCTTCACCGCCTCTCTCCGTGGTGAGGAGATAACCGAGACCGACCATCTCACCGGCGATACATGGACTTATTACGACTACCGCCAGTGCATACTCAGCTGCAACATCGACGGCTCGGATATGCAGGTGCTGCCGGATTATCAGCCCATAATCGAACAGAGCGAGGACGCCAGTTACGGCACCAACTCCTTTTTGATTGACAACGAGGGCAACATCTGGCTGTGCGAATTTACCTATGAATATTTCTACGACCTGCCCGAGGATTTCGACCCCAACACCGACAACAAGTGGAACTACCCCTCCACCATGGAGGAGAACAACTACCTGCGCAAGCTGTCCTCCACCGGTGCGGAGATTGAAAGAATCGACCTTTCCCATCTGAAGGCCAACCCTGAGGACTATATGTACGTAAACTGCGCCGCCATTGACGCTCAGGGCCGCATCTATCTGGCCTGCGACAACTTCCTGCACGTGCTCAGCAGCAGCGGCGAAAAGCTCTTTACCCTTGAGTGCGACTCCTGGATAAACAATATTCAGACCCTGTCCGACGGCACTGTGGGCGTTATGACCAACGTGGAGCCGGATTACCGCTCCGTCATGCTGCCGGTGGATGCGGAAAGCCAGTCTTTCGGCGAGAGCGTGGATATGCCCGCCAACGCCTGGGGATACATAAAGGGCGATGAGGTGTACGATTTTTATTACTCTTACAGCTCTGAGCTTTTCGGCTATAAAATCAGCTCCGGCGAGAGCGTTTCCCTGCTCAACTGGATAGACTGCGACATCGACAACGACCAGCTGTCCATGACCCTGCCCATTGACAGCGAAACCGTGGTCTGCGCCTCCTACGACTGGGAGGACGAATCCCCCCACACCGAGTTTGTGGTGCTTAAAAAGACTCCCAGCACCGAAGTCGCGGAAAAGACCGTGCTGACCTTCGCCTGCGTCTACATGGATTACAACATGAAGCGGGAGATAATCGAATTCAACAAAACCAACGACCTTTATCGCATTCATGTAAAGGATTACTCCCAGTATAACACCAGCGACGATTACACTCTCGGCATGACCAAGCTCAACACCGAGATTATCGCCGGAAACGCACCGGATATTTTCTACACCAGCGACCTGCCTATGGAGGTCTACGGCTCCAAGGGTCTGCTGGAAAACCTGTGGCCCTACATTGACGCCGATGAGGCTCTGGGCGGCAGGGATGCTCTGGTGCTGAGCCTCTTTAACGCCCTGTCCGACAGCGAGGGCAACCTTTATCAGGTGGTGTCCAGCTTCAACATCCGCACTCTGGTGGGTCATCCCCAGGTGGTTGGATACGAGCCGGGCTGGACTCTCAGCGAGCTTCTGGACGCCTACCGTACCATGCCCGCCGGAGCGGAGATTTTCTCTCAGGGCATGGTAAAGGAGGACGTTTTCCGCGACTGCCTGTTTTTGAACCTGGGCGACCTTGTGGACTGGGAAACCGGAAAGTGCTATTTCGACAGCCAGCAGTTTATCGATTATCTGAAATTCACCGACCTGTTCCCCGAGGAATTTGACTGGGAGAATTTCAATTACGAGCTGGATTACGAGGACGAATACGTCCGCCTGCGCGACGGAAGGCAGATGCTTGCAAACGTTTATTTCAGCAGTCTGGACAGCATTTTCCATTACAAGGCCTTGTTCAACAACGAATTTACCTTTATCGGCTATCCCACTCAGGAGGGCAACGGCGCCTCCTTCTCCCCCAGCGGCGGTCTGGCCATCTCCTCCACCTGCAAGCACAAGGACGCCGCCTGGAGCTTCGTGCGCACAATACTTACCGAGGAGTACCAGGAGGATATAAATTACTGGAACCTCAGCACCAACAAAAAAGTGCTGTACGATTTCCTTGAGGAGGCCAACACCCCTCACTACGAAACCGACCCCGTTACCGGCGTGACCTATGAGGTGCCCATTTACGAGATGTGGGTGGAGGAAGGCACCCTGCCCGTATATGCTCTCAATGAGGAGCAGATGCAGCAGGTATACGACCTTATCGAAAACACCGACACCGTTAACACCTACGACGAAAAACTGGCGGAAATCATCATGGAGGAGGCCCGCGGCTATTTCTCCGGCATGAAGAGCGCGGAGGAAGTGGCGTCCCTCATTCAGAACCGTGTATCCATCTACGTCAGCGAGCAGAGCTGACAAATTTTCAAAATAACGCTTCCCGGCGCCCTTCGGGGCGGCCGGGAGGCGCTTTCGCACCGTTTGGGAGGTGAAAAACGATGAAAAAAGCGAAGAAAGCCTGGTTCGGCGCCAACGGCCGCATCAGAGATTTCCTGCACAGCTGCTGCTTTATCGGCCCCAGCTTCGTGGGCGTTGCCATCTTTTTCATCGTGCCCTTCGCCGTGGTGGTCTATTATTCCATGATACGAAGCCCCATAAATCCCCAGTTCGTATTCCTTGAAAATTTCAAAAACATCCTTACAAACACCGCCTTCCTCACCGCAGCAAAAAATACCGCCACCTTTTCCGCGGTGGCAGTTCCCCTGGCGGTAGTTCTGGCCTTGTGTCTGGCCCTGATGCTGGAGGCAAGAATCCCTCTCAAGAGCCATTTCCGCACCTTCTTTCTGTGCCCCATGATGGTACCGGTGGCCTCGGTGGTGCTTATATGGCAGGTTATTTTCAGCTACAACGGCGTGCTCAACGACTTTGTCGCCATTTTCGGAGCGGACAAGATTGACTGGCTGAAATCGGATTACTGCCAGATAGTTGTAATAATCCTCTTCCTTTGGAAAAATCTGGGCTACAACATGATACTTTTCATGGCGGCTCTTGCAAATATACCCCGTGACCTGCTGGAGGTTGCGGAAGTGGAAGGCGCCTCCAGGGCGTACAAGTTTTTCGCCATCAAGCTGCGCTACCTGTCTCCCACGGTGCTGTTTGTGGCAATCCTCTCCCTCATAAACTCCTTCAAGGTGTTCAGGGAAATTTATCTGCTGACGGGTCCCTACCCCTACCAGGGGCTTTACATGATGCAGCATTTCATGAACAACACCTTCGCCTCCCTTGATTACCAGAAGCTCTCCGCCGCGGCGGTAATTCTGGCCATCGTGATGGTGATAATCATCGCTCTGCTGTTCCTTATCGAGGACAAGTTCGGAAAGGACGTGGAGGGATGAGAAAGAAACGCATTTTCGGCCGGACGGCGATTTTCATAATTTCCGCCGTCTTCGCCATACTTTTCCTGCTGCCCACGGTGCTGACCATTTCCAACTCCTTTATGACCCAGGGCGAGATAAACGCAAACTACGGCGTCATATTCAACGCCGACTCCCCCTCCAGCTACACCTCCGAGAAGGCCACGCTGAAATTCATCCCCGACAAGGTCAGCCTGCAGCAGTACATAACGGTGCTTTTCAAAAGCCCGGATTACCTGCTGAAATTCTGGAACTCGGTAATTCTGGTGGTTCCCATCGTGATTTTGCAGGTGGGCACGGCGGCAATCGCGGCCTACGGATTTACAAGATGGCGGGGCAAGCTCATAAGCGGACTGTTTTTCTTCTACGTAATTCTGATGCTGATGCCCTATCAGGTCACCCTGGTGCCCAACTATCTGGTTTCCCAGTGGCTGGGTATACTGGACACCCGATGGTCAATTATCCTGCCGGGCATGTTCGCCCCCTTTTCAGTATTTCTGCTGACAAAATTCATGCGGCGCATACCCGCCTCCCTTATTGAGGCCGCTAAGCTGGACGGCGCCGGCGAGTGGCAGATTTTCACCAAAATCTGTCTGCCCCAGTGCCGCAGCGCCCTTTATTCCATCGCTATTCTGGTTTTCATCGATTACTGGAACATGGTGGAGCAGCCCATAATTCTGCTGCCGGACGCGGCGAAGCAGCCCCTGTCCGTATATCTTTCCACCATCAACGCGGGCGAAGTGGGCATCGCCTTCGCCGTTGCGACCATCTATCTTATCCCCACGCTGCTTCTCTTCCTCCACGGCGAGGAATATCTGGTGGAGGGCATCGCCCACCAAGGCTCTGTGAAAGGCTGATACCGATATGAACGAAAAAAAGAAAAACCGAGGTTGGGTAAAGAATGTTGCCATCATTTTTCTGGTGGTGCTGCTGTTTCTCACCTTCTTTTCAAACACAATAATGAACCGCTCCCTGCCGGAGGTTTCTGTAAAATACGCCGAAAGCGGCTCCATCACCACCCAGATAAGGGGTACCGGTACCATTGAGGCGGTGGACACCTATCAGGTGACCATCAAGGAAAGCCGCAAAATTAAGTCCGTGGCAGTGTCCCCCGGTCAGCAGGTGGCGGCGGGCGACCTGCTGTTCGTGCTGTCCGAGGGTGACAGCGACGAGCTTGCCGCGGCGAAGGAGGCGCTGGAGACGCTGGAGCTGAGTTATCAGAAGGCGCTGATAACCAACGAAGCGGAATACGACTACACCCGCCAGGAGAGAGCCATAACCAAGCTGGAAAAGCAGATAAACGAAACCGATGCTCTGCGCCGGGATTATCTGGTCAGCGCCGAGGTCTACAAGAAGGCCACCGACGCCGTAAAGACCGCCGAGGACGCGGTAAATGTGGCTCAGGTGAAGTACGACCAGGCGGCAAAGGATCTGAAGGCCGCCGAGAGCGATTTTGAGGTTGTCAGCCCCGGCAACACCGACGGGGGAGCCGTCACCGCCGCCATGAACGCGCTGGAAGCCGCCCGCAAGGCTCTGAGCGATGCGGAAAATACTCTCGAGACCAACACCCTGCTTTACGGCGCCCACTACACCATCGTGGAAAACGCCGCGAAATCGGAAATCATGGCCTCTGACGAGTATCTGACTCTGACCACCGACAGCGAAAGAGAAGCTTTCATAAATCAGAAGCTGGGCGTTTACATGGATTATGTGGTCACCCGCGACCACAAGGGCACCGATATCGAGACCTCCTACAACACTCTCACCGCCAACAAAAAGGCCGTTGCCGACGCCAAGGCCGCCGTAAACTCCGCCAAGGCCGCTCTTGACAACGCCGTGGTAAACCAGCAGGCAGGCAACCAGAACCAGCTCAATTACCTGTACTATCTGCAAAATCTCGAGGGCGCAAAAGCCACCGAGGAGGTAATGGCAAAGCTGCTGTCCGACGCGAAAAAGACTCTGGAAAACGCCAAAGGCGAGGTTTCCGCTCTGGACGAAAAAAAGGATTCCTACAAGAAATACACCGACACCATCGAGGGTCTGCAGGAAAATCTGGAAGACGCGAAATTCGAGCTGGAGCAGCAGAAAAAAGAGGACGAAAAGGCCCAGAAGCTCACCGCCCTTGATATGCAGGCTCTGCGAAACGACATCGCCAAGGCCCGGGAAAACGTTGAAAAAATCTCCACCGGCACCGCCGGCGGCGAGATTTACTCCGAGGTAAACGGCATCGTAAAATCCGTAAACATCACCTCCGGGGGTATGACCGAATACAACCAGACCCTTGCCGCCATTGAGGTGGTTGACAGGGGTTACTGCGCCACCATGTCCGTCACCGCCGAGCAGGCCAAAAAGGTCACCGTGGGGGATTTTGCCAATGTATCCACCGGCTGGTGGGGCGGCAGCGACATCACCGCCCGGCTGACCTCCGTGCGAAACGACCCCGCAAATCCCAGAGAAAAACGTCTGCTGGTATTTGACATTTCCGGCGGCGGCGTGGAAAGCGGCACTCAGATAAGCCTCTCCATAGGCGAACGCAGCCGCAGTTATGACGTTATCGTTCCCAACAGCGCCCTGCGCTCTGACGCAAACGGCGATTTCGTTTACATCGTCACCGCAAAACCCAGTCCTCTGGGCAACCGTTACAGCGCCACCCGCATCGATGTGCAGGTGCTGGCAAAGGACGATGTGAACGCAGCCGTCAGCGGCGGTATTTCCGCCTACGATTACGTTATCACCACATCCACAAAACCCATTGAAAACAATATGCTCATCAGGATGGCAGAGTCATGATTTTTAAAAGACACAAAAAATTGTGCCTGTCCATAGGCTGCGTGCTGTTGGCGCTGCTGGTGCTGGCCATGGTGTGTCTGGGGATATTTTTCCGTCTGGGCAGCCGGCTGGAAAGCCAGCAGGCGGCGGAGCGGTTTCAGGGTGAAAGTCAGGAGCGATTTGCTCAGGTTTCAGCCTACTTTCCCGCCACCGGCGGCGTGACGGAGCAGGATATATGGACTTTCCGCCAGACCGTCGACCAAAAGCTTCTGGATGTAAGTCTGGAGGCGGAGGGCAGCGAAGCTCTTTACGCCGACGCCTACAGCGCACAGGGTGAAATCGCGGTTGAGGGTTCCCGGGGCAGGGCCACCGCCCCCGTTATCGCCGTGGGAGGGGATTTTTTCCTCTTTCATCCCCTGCAGCTTCGCTGCGGCAGCTACATCTCCCAAAGCGACCTTATGCACGACAGGGTCGTGCTTGACGAGGAGCTGGCATGGAAGCTTTTCGGCGGGGTGGAGCTGGCGGGGCTGACCGTGGAGATAAACGGCGAGCCTTACGTCATCGCCGGCGTGGTGCAGAGGGAAAAGGACTCTGCCAGCGAGGAAGCGTACACTCTGGGCGGGGGACTTTACATGCACTATGACAGGTTCAACGCCATTAAGGAGACCAAAATTTCCTGCTACGAGCTGGTCTGCGCCAACCCTATTTCCGGTTTTGCTCTGGACATTGTCAAAGAGCGCTTTGCGGCGGCGGACTGTGTGGAAAATTCCGCCCGCTTCAAAATAGAGCAGTGCGCCGAAAATGTAATAAACTTCGGCAGCCGCACTCTGAAAACCGACGGTGTTATCCATCCCTACTGGGAAAGCGCCGCAAGGATGATGGAAAACCGGCAGGCCGCTGCTCTGGTACTTTTTGTAATTTTCATCATACTGCCTCTGATAGGGGCAATAGCCGCAATTGTTATATTGCTGAAGGCGGCAAAGGGTAAAATCCGGCGCGAGCTGCCGGAGCAGATGGAAAAATTCAGCCAGCGCCGCTGGGAAAAGCGGGCTGCCAAGGAAGAGTGACCGATGGCTAAAGTCATATTTGAAAACATATACAAGGTTTACGACAAAGAAGTTGTGGCGGTGAAGGATTTCAATCTGGAAATCGCCGACAAGGAGTTTGTTGTGCTGGTAGGCCCCTCCGGCTGCGGCAAGTCCACCACTCTGCGTATGGTGGCGGGTCTGGAGGAAATTACACAGGGTCGGCTTTACATCGGCGACACCCTTGTAAACGATGTGCCCCCAAAGGACAGGGACATATCCATGGTTTTCCAGAATTACGCCCTGTATCCCCACATGAGCGTTTACGACAACATCGCCTTCCCACTTAAAATGCGCAAGCTGCCCAAAAAGATTATCGACGAAAAGGTGCGGCAGGCGGCGGAAATTCTGGACATTACAGAGCTTTTAAAGCGCAAGCCCAAGGCTCTTTCCGGCGGTCAGCGGCAGAGAGTCGCCATAGGCCGTGCCATAGTTCGCGAGCCTCAGGTATTTCTGATGGACGAGCCCCTTTCCAACCTTGACGCAAAGCTCAGAAACCAGATGCGCACCGAGCTTATCAAGCTGCGCCGGCGCATAAACACCACCTTTATCTACGTCACCCACGACCAGACCGAGGCCATGACCCTTGGCGACCGCATCGTCATCATGGACAAGGGCGTGGTGCAGCAGGTGGGCTCTCCCCGGCAGGTGTTCGACGAGCCGGAAAATCTGTTCGTGGCGGGCTTTATCGGCACGCCTCAGATGAACTTTATAGATGCGGAGCTGACCGTGGAGGGTGAGAATATTCACCTTTACGCCGGGGGGCAGGAGATTGAAATTTCCCCGAACCGGCGGGAAATGCTCCTTAAAAACGGCGTTTCCGGCGGCAGGGTGATTCTGGGCGTCCGTCCGGAGGATATTTTCCCTGCCGAAAGAGGTCTTGCCGCCCGGGCCGACGTTTCCGAAATGCTGGGCAGTACCTACAATCTGCACGCCTTTGTGGGCGAAACGGAAATCGTGTCCCAGACCGACGGAGTGAAGATTGCGCCGGGGCAGGACCTTTTCCTGATGCCCCACGGTGACAGGATACACCTTTTTGACCCGGACACAGGCGAAAGCCTGCTGTTTAAGCGCCACCACTGCTCCGCCTCCCCCTCCGCCGAGGAGCGGGAGATGGCCCGGGCAGAGGAGCTTATCTCCATTCTGGAGCAGGAACAGGCAAACGGAGAATAAAAAAAGCACCCCCTTTGGGGTGCTTTTTTATTTTTCTTCCTGCTGTTTGATGTGCTCTTTGAGTATAAGGTTTATATATTGCGAGAGCGAGCGGTCACAATCCTCAGAAAGTTCTTTCAGCTTTGGAATGATATCGCTGTCGAGAGTAATGGATACTTTTTGTTTCAAGGGTTTCAATCTGCTCACCTCAAGTGGATAATACTACAACGGGCGAAACAATATTGACTTATCGCTTTAAGTAGTATAAAGTAGTATCGAGGTGGGGCTGATGGAATTATACATGGATATTCTTTGCAAAAAAATTGCCGGGGACGCGGCAAAGACCTTTAGAGAGGACCACTCGCAGTTTGTGGAGTCGGAGTGTTACAAGGCGCTGAAAAAAATCAAGGCCATCCTTGAGGACCACACTCTCACTGACCGCGAGTGCTTCATGCAAATCGAAGAGATTGTACGCGTGTTCGAGGAAATCGGCAGCGGCTGTGGCAACCGCCACGATTTTGGATAAACAACACCCCCAAACGGGGGTGTTTCTATTTTTTATCCGCCGGCGGCGATGCTTCGCCCTCCCGGCGCTGAGGCAGGGCGGACAGTATCATCTCCACACGCAGGGTAAATTCCCGGGGCGGAGCAATATTCTCTTTTGCGGCAAGGGCGCGAAGGCGCCCGTCCCTTTTGTTCACGGCCATCTCTCCCTCAGCTCAGGGCCTCCTTCAGCCGCTGCCGCGCGCGGAAAAGCCGGGTTTTCACCGTGCCCGTCTTTTCACCAATGATGCAGCTTATCTCCGCAACGCTGAGCTGTTCGTAGTAGAACAAAACCGTTACCTTTCGCATATCCTCCGGCAGACGCTGTACCGCGGCCCACAGGCCGTATTCGTCCTCCGCAGCGGGAGCGGGTACGGCGGGCAGCAGGCTGACCTCGGCAAGGGGCGCCAGTCTGCTGCGGCGGCGCAGTATCTGGGTGGAGCAGTTGGCGGTTATGCGCATGAGCCAGGGGCGGAATTTCTCCGCTTCTCTCAAGTCGCCCAGGTGCTCCCAGGCGTTGGTCACCGCCTCTGCCACCGCGTCCTGGGCGTCGGCGTCGTTTCTGACTATGCTGCGGGACAGCCGGTACAGGGTGGGGGTGAGCTCCCTCACCTGTGCGGCAAACCAGGTTTTTTCATCCACTTGCACAGTCACGGTTTTGTCCTCTCATTAACAAGATGGCCCGCAGGCCGAAAAGGTTCCACGCGGGGGGAATTTTTTTAATTCCGGCAACCGGCCCTTTCGGTACGCCTTTGGCGGCGCTTTCGGCAAAAGCGGGGGTAATTGATGCTAAAAAGTTATATTTTTCTGCCGGTTTGCCCTGTTTTTCGTCCTTTTCTGATATTATTGTACCAAATTTTCGGTTACATATCAACAACGCAAACCTACAGATTGGTATAAGATTGGTATAAGATTTGTTTAAGTTCGGTAAAAATTCGGAAACATATCGCAACACTATTGACATTATTGTTTCCTTTTGGTAGAGTACCCGGGACAGTAGGTTTTCTGCCGCAGATTTTCGAAAGGAGAGCGCCATGCATATCTTTCTGACAGGCCAGCCCCACGTGGGCAAGTCCACCCTGATAAGCAGGGCGCTGGAGGCCTTTCCCGGCCTGACGGTGCGGGGGTTCCGCACTTTTTCCGCAGACGATATATCCCGGGGCGTCAGTGAGGTTTTTATAACCGACGCGCTGGATGAACGCATGACGCCGATTCACAGGGTGGGCGTGCGCACCGGCCCGTTCACCGGAAAAGAGAGCTTTCCACAGGTTTTTGACGATGTGGGTGCGGAGTTTCTGCGCCGGGACGGGGCGGAAATGATAATAATGGACGAGCTTGGCAACATGGAGCGAAACGCCCCAAAGTTTCAGAAGGCGGTTTTTGATGCTCTGGACAGCGGCGCGGTGGCGCTGGGCGTAATAAAGCCAAAAAGCTCCCCCTTCCTTGACGCCGTGCGAAGCCGAAAGGACGTATATGTCATTGAGGTCACCAAAGAAAACCGTGATGAACTGCTGCCGGTGCTGGTGGAAAAGCTGGTTCTGGCTCTGGGAAGATGAGCCGTCATATTTCAGATTTTCCGAATAAAAAAAGACCGCGAAGCGGTCTTTTTATTTTGCTTTTTTTGCCCGCAGGTCGCGGAAAAATTCCCGCAGCGCCTCCCGGCACTCCGCCTCCATCACCCCGGGTACAACGTTGGGTTTGTGATTGACGGGGTAGGAAAACAGGTCGAAAACCGAGCCGCAGGCACCGGCTTTCGGGTCGCTGGCGCCGAAATAGAGATTTAAAATGCGGCTGTTCATTATGGCGCCGGCACACATGGGGCAGGGCTCCAGCGTGACGTACATGTCACACTTGTGCAGCCGCCAGCCGCCCAGATTTTCGCAGGCCTGGTTTATGGCCTCTATCTCCGCGTGGGCAAGGGCGTTTTTGCCCGTTTCCCGGCGGTTTCGTCCCCGTCCCACGATTTCGTCTCCAAGGGTTATGACGCAGCCCACGGGCACCTCGCCCTGGGCAGCGGCTTCGGCGGCGAGAGCCAGTGCCTCCAGCATAAATTTAGCGTTCATTTTTCCTCCAAACAAAAAAAGGCGGAGTCGGTTGACCCCGCCTTGTGACTTTTTTAATCTTCCACGTCCGCCTCGATAAGGCCGTAGTCACCGCCCTGACGGCGGTATACCACAGAAAAGGCGTCGTCCTCCATATTTTTGAAAACGAAGAAGTCATGACCGAGCAGGTTCATCTGCATGACCGCCTCCTCGGCGCTCATGGGTTTGACGGAGAAGCGTTTGCTTCTGACGATGCGGATCTCCTCCTCGTCGTCGGCCTCGGGAGCCAGGTAGGCCACGGTTTCTTCGGCTTTTGCGAAGGCGCCCTGGCGCAGACGCTTTTCAAGACGGGTCTTGTTTTTGCGGATCTGGCGTTCCATGGAAGCCACGGCGGAGTCGATGGAGGCGAACATATCGTTGGTAGCCTCACTGGCGCGGACGATGAAGGCCGCGTTGCGGATGGTTATCTCCGCCTTCTGGAGATTGCGCTCGATGCTGAAGGTCACGCTGGCGTCGGACTCAGAGCTGAAATACCTGTCCAGCTTTCCTACTTTCTTTTCGGCGTAGGCTTTCAGTTCCTGGGGGGCGTCCATCTTCTTTTCGGTAAACGTGAATTTCATGGTTTACAACTCCTTTCAGATCTTGCTGAGTTAATATTACCATATTTTTCCCGTTTACACAAGCAGATATTGTAAATGTTACACAATTTTAATAATGTTTATTTCACCACGCGCACCGGCTGGCTGTCGTAATCGGCAAGCCATGTGTCGCTGTCGAACATGTGGAAAGTAAACTCCGCCTCTGTCACCTCGCCGATGCCGGCGGCCTGCAGGGGATCGTTGTAGTAGAGTATTTCGTCATAGGCGCTCTTGCCCGCCGCCACGGAGCAGGAGAACACGCAGTCGGTCATAAATCCGTTGGCGGAGGTGTTGCGCACCTGCAGGGTGTAGTTGCGGGCGGAGGTGTTTTCCACCAGCAGTTTGACCGCCCAGCCGCCCATGTAGTTGTCGGTTTTTTCAATGCCCAGATAGGTGACCTTCACCCCGTTTGCGTCCATGATAACATCTTCGGACAAAGCTCCCTCGGGCAGGCCTGGGGTAGTGAGGGTGACGGTGGAGCTTTCCTCCGTCCACTCCACCTCAAGACCCAGAGCGTTTGCCACCGCACGGACGGGCAGGTAGGTGGTGCCGTCGATGATAAAGGGCTCCACCGCGGCGCCGTCGGCGTTTACGGGCTGGATTTCGCTGCCGTTGAGGACGATTTTTATATCCCTGAAAAAGAGCTTGGCAGTGCGGCTGCCGTTGGAGGCAAGGGTGGGAGTAACCAGCAGGCTTACCAGAATACAAACCGCCACGCCCAGAGAGAACCATTTCAGCTTGCCCTTTTTGTTCATTTTCATCAGCCTTTCATATGAGAGAGTATCCCGCGCGGCGCCGGTGGCCGCATAATTATTTTACTATATGCCCCCGAAAAACACAATACGCCCCCTTTGCATACCTGCCCCGCCCCGGGCATAAAAATAGGACGAGAACTTTTAAGGGGGTGGCGGCTTGGCACAGGTGAAAGGCCGGCGGCGAAAGGCGGGTCGGGAGCAGGCAAAGCTTATCCGGGCTCTTGCGCTGCTGGCGGCGGTAACCGGCGCCTTGCGGCTGTTTTTGCAGAGCGTGCCCGCCCAGCGCCTTGAGGACAGGCTGGATGTTGACAGCCGGACTCTGCTGACCGCGGCTCTGAGCATGCAGCTGGGAGTGCCGGCAGGAGCGCTGCAGCCGGCGGAGGAAGTTTTGCTGCCCGGGCCGGAGGATATTCAAACCGGGCCGGAGATTTTGCCGCCGGAGAAGCCGGAGGCGGATTTGCCGCCCCAACCCACGGATGAGGAACCGGCGTTTTTGGATATACCGGACATTTACAACCCGGCGGAGGAGCCGGCGCTGGTATACGACCCCAATATGATAACCCTCACCGACCACACCTCTCTGAACGTTTCCGCGGCGGAGTATTTAAGCCGGGAATTCACTCCCGTTCTTGCCGAAGAGGGTCCGTCGGTGCTGATAGTCCACACCCACGGCAGCGAAGCCTATACCCCAACGGAGAAAAATTCCTACGTCCCCTCGGACCCGGACAGGACGGAAAACAAAAATTACAACATGATACGGGTGGGCGACCTTGTGGAGGGCATTCTGGACGAGGCGGGCATCGGAGTTGTCCACGACCGGGAGCTTTACGATTACCCCTCCTACAGCGGCTCCTACACCCGCAGTCTTGAGGCCATTGAGACCGCGCTGGAAAAATATCCGGACATTTCCGTGGTGCTTGACCTGCACCGGGACAGCGCTCTGGACCCGGACGGCTCCAGCCACAAGACCACGGTGGAGTTTGAGGGGGTCACCTGCTCACAGGTAATGCTGGTAGTGGGCACCGGAGAGGGCGGTCTGCCCCATCCGGACTGGGAGGAAAATTTCCGCTTTGCCCTTGAGCTTCAGACGGTGATGCAAAACCGCTATCCGGGGCTTGCCCGGGGGATAGACCTGCGCACCGAGCGCTTCAACCAGCACGCCACCCACGGAAGTCTGATAGTGGAAATCGGATACAGCGGCAACACTCTGGAGGAGGCTCTGGCGGCGGCGGAGCGCTTCGCCGCCTGTCTTGCGGAGGTGCTCAAGGCAGGGGAAAAAATCACTTGAAATCGACACTGGGCTTTGGTATACTTTCGGTGTGCCGCGCAGGGTTAGTTCATTGGTAGAACGGTCGCTTCCCAAGCCACAGAGGCGGGTTCGATTCCCGTACCCTGCTCCAACCCCGTAATCATAAGGATTACGGGGTTTTCTTACTGCCACAAGGGTTTGAGCGATATGTGCCGTGCACAAATTTTGCCCATTTTGCGCAATTTTTGCCCACCAAAATTGTAATGAAAATTGTAATGAAAAATCGGTGGGTTCGATTCCCGTACCCTGCTCCAAAATAAAGCGACAGTTTTCAACAGAAAACTGTCGCCTTATTTTGGGCTTCGTCCTGACATGGCAGGACTCGCACCATTTCATCATTTAGCGGCGGAAATGAATTCCGCCTATGACAATTCTCCGCTTCGCTCCGAATTGGCGCGCAACACCGCGCGGTTGCCGGCAGGCGGCATCTGTAGTGTTGGATTACACACCCGGAGCGCACCGGTTTTTAAAGCGGCGCGACAAAAAGGCCGCCCAATCACCGTCCTTTTTTCAGCTTAGTTCCTTTTTCAGCTGTATGTCCAGCGTGCGGATACGGGAGTAAAGAGTGTTTCGGCTGATGCCCAGAGCCTGGGCGGTTTTTGAGATATTCAGCCGGTTTTCACGCAGGGCGCGCTGGATGATATCCTTTTCCAGATTGCCCACCAGACCCTTCATGGCCTCGGTGCTTCGGGGCGCTTCGGCCGGGGCGGCGGGGCGGGAAATATTCAGCGCCTCCCTTACGGCGGCGGCTCCCACGGTGTTCTGGTCCAGCAAGGACATTTTCGACATGAAATTTCTCAGCTGTCTGCCGTTTCCCGGCCAGTCGTAGTTTAAAAGCAGCTCCATGGCCTCACCGTCAAAGCTTATCCGCAGGCCGTCCTTTGCCATGAAATATTCCATCAGCACCGGGATATCCTCCCTGCGCCGGCGCAGAGGGGGTATATTTATTTCCGCCACGTTCAGCCTGTAATACAGGTCCTCACGGAATTTGCCCTCAGCCATGGCCTGCTCAAGGTCGCTGTTGGTACAGGCGATTATGCGGGCCCGCAGGGGTATGAGGGTGTTGCCGCCCACACGCTCGAACTCCTTTTCCTCGATAACCCGCAGCAGCTTGGACTGTAGCGCGGGGTCAAGGCTGCCGATTTCGTCCAGCAGTACCGTGCCGGTACCGGCTATTTCGAATTTGCCCGGCTTTGTGGAGTGGGCGCCGGAGAACGCGCCCTTTTCATAGCCGAAAAGCTCCGACTCAAGCAGGGTTGAGGGAATGGCGGTGCAGTTTATTTTTACGAAGGGCGCCTTGCTTTTCCGGTGAGCGAAGGCGTGGATGCCGCTGGAAAGTATCTCCTTTCCGCAGCCCGTTTCCCCTCGAATGAGCACCGGGCAGTCCAGTGCGGCTATCTTTTTCACATACTGGAGCATGTCCTCCACCGCCCGGCTGTGGCCGATGAAATCCGACAGAGTGTAATGGGCCTCCGCGCGGGATATGCGGTGGTAAAGCTGGCGGGATTTTTCGTCGAAATCAAAGCTGTTGTCCCGCATAAGGCGCTTTATTTTTTCCATGCCGCGGAAGATTATAACGCCGAAGGCGCCGATGATGCTGTCGTCCTCCACGTCAAAAAGGGGTATCATATGTGTTATGCAGGTCATGCCGTTTATGATGTGCATTTTGCCCATGACGGCCCGGCCGGTCTCCAGAAGCTCCGGATAGGGCGAGGCGGAGTCCAGCTCGGTGATATGCATGCCGATGCTCTCCTCGTTGGGGCGGCCCCAGATGAGGGGGGAGGTGTCGGAACAGTGGATTATGTACCCGTCCTTGTCCATTATGCAGCTCTCGTCAAAGGCCAGGTCCATAACGCCCTTGAGAAATGAACTGGGCTGATAAAGCTCTTCTTTTCGGATTCGTATCTTTTCCATATGACCACCTGTTCATTTTTTGAACGAATGTTAAGTTAAGTTTAATCCTTTTTCCCTCCGTGGTCAACAAAAAAGGCTTCCTTTCGGAAGCCTTTTTGATTATTTATGGTAAAGATTTGTTCCCTCAAAGCGTGGCTCGCTGGTCAGATTTACACCAAGGCGCTTGAACACGCCCGCGTCGGCCTGGGAAAGGATGACGGAGCTGTGGCAGTCGCAGCCCTTGAGCTTGTCCAGCTGCTCCAGAGCAAGGCGGGCGGTTTCGTCGTTTGCCGCGCAGATGCTCAGCGCCAGCAGCACCTCCTCCGTCTGCAGGCGGGGGTTGGCGTAGTCAAGGTGGCGGGTTTTCAGCGCCTGCACAGGTTCGATTACCTGGGGCGACAGCAGGTGGATATCCTCAATGCCGCCCAGCACCTTCAGTGCGTTCAAGAGCATGGCGCTGGAGGGCTGCAGCAGGTCGCTCATCTTGCCGGTGACTATCCGGCCGTCGGGCAGCTCAATGGCGCAGGCGGGTCGGCCCACCTCCTCGGTGACCTTCATTGCCGCGGCGATGCAGGGCCTGTCCGCGGCAGTCACACCGGCCTGCTTCATAAGAAGCTCGGTCTTGTAGACCTCGCCGGCGGAGCTTCCGCCCTGACTGTAATTTACAAGGGCGTTGTAGTGGCGGCGGATAATTTCGCTGCGGGCGGCGGAATTTACCGCCTCGTCATCGAAAATGCAGTAGCCGGCCATATTTACGCCCATATCCGTGGGGGATTTGTAGGGGCAATGACCCAGAACGCCCTCGAAAATGGAGCGCAGCACCGGGAATATCTCAACATCGCGGTTGTAGTTTACCGCCATGGTACCGTAGGCCTCAAGATGGAAGGGGTCAATCATATTAACGTCCGCCAGGTCCGCCGTGGCGGCCTCGTAGGCAAGGTTTACAGGGTGCTTGAGAGGCAGGTTCCAGATGGGGAAGGTTTCAAACTTGGCATAGCCGGCCTGTACTCCCCGGCGGCTTTCGTGGTAAAGCTGGCTGAGGCAGGCGGCCATTTTGCCGCTGCCGGGACCGGGGGCGGTAATGACCACCAGATTGCGCTGGGTTTCGATGTAGTCGTTTTTGCCGAAGCCGCTGTCGCTGGCGATGGTGGGGATGGAGGAGGGGTAATCGGGGATATCGTGAAGCCTGTATACCTTCAGCCCCAGATTTTCCAGATGCTGCTGGAACGCCTCGGCGGCGGCCTGACCGTTGAAGCGGGTCATGGCAACGCTGCCAACGTACAGTCCGCGGCTGCGGAAAGCGTCGATAAGGCGCAGCACCTCCTGGTCGTAGGTGATGCCGATGTCGCCGCGAAGCTTGTTTTTCTCGATGTCATTGGAGCTTATGACGATGACTATCTCCGCGCTGTCTTTCAGCTGAGTCAGCATGCGTATCTTGCTGTCCGGGGCGAAGCCGGGCAGCACGCGGCTGGCGTGATAATCGTCGAACAGCTTTCCTCCGAATTCCAGGTACAGCTTTCCGCCGAACTGGCTGATGCGGTTTAAAATCTGCTCCGACTGCATCTGTATGTATTTTTCGTTGTCGAATCCAATCTTCACCCGGGCGACCTCCCCTCAATTAACCTATTAATTTTATCACGGCGCAGGCACATAATCAAGGGGCAGTTGCCCGGGCGATAACTATATATTGGGAAAATTTTAATCGTGGCTTTCTTTTGTGTCGATAAGGGAGGTGGAGGCCCGGACGGTTACGGTGCGCTCGTAGCAGGCGAACATGCCGTCCACCAGATTTTTGTCCGGAGCCTTGGTGAGCATGCTGACCACAGGCACGATGACCAGACCCGCCACCATTGCAAGGAAGCCGGAGTTGATGGGGTTGGAGAAGTAGGGGACGATGAACACCCCGCCCAGGGCGGTGGTTATCATCTGGGCAAGGGTGATGCCCACGCCGGCGATAAAACCGGCCCAGACGCCCTGCTTTGTCGTCCGCTTCCAGTACAGGCCGTACAGGAAGGGAGCAAGGAATGCTCCTGCCAGAGCGCCCCAGGAAATACCCATCAGCTGAGCGATGAAGGTGACGGAGGAGCGGGCCTGAACGATGGCGATAACGGAAGAAATGATAATGAAAACCGCGATGAGGATACGCATGCCCAGCATCTTGCCCTTTTCGCTCATGCCACTTTTCTTTGCCGGAGCGATAAGGTCCAGCATAAGGGTGGAGCCGGAGGTCAGAACCAGAGAGGACAGGGTGGACATGGAGGCGGAAAGCACCAGAATGACCACGATGCCGATGAGGATATCGGGCAGACCCGCCAGCATGCGGGGAATGATGCTGTCGTAAACGGGGGTGCCGGCGGCGGTGTACTCGATAACGTCGCCGTAGAGTCTGCCGAAGCCGCCAAGGAAGTAGCAGCCGCCGGCAACGATGATGGCGAAGAAGGTGGAGATTACGGTGCCTTTATTGATGGCCGCCTCGTTTTTGATGGCGTAGAACTTGCCAACCATCTGGGGCAGACCCCATGTGCCAAGGCTTGTGAGCATTACAACGCCAATAAGATACAGAGGCTGGGGACCCAGGAAGGAGGTAAAGGCGCCGGAAAGACCGCTGTTTGTTTCGGCGGTAACTTCGGACAGGCTGCGCATTGCTTCCATAAAGCCGCCGTGGCCGTTGAGCACCGCAAGAATTACCGCCACGATGCCTATCAGCATTATAATGCCCTGTATGAAGTCGTTTACCGCCGTGGCCATGTAGCCGCCCAGAATGACGTATATTGCCGTCAGCACCGCCATGCCGATGACGCACCATGCGTAGTCAATGCCGAAGGCCATGCCGAACAGACGGGACAGGCCGTTGTAGAGGGAGGCGGTGTAGGGAATGAGGAAAATGAAGATAATTACGGAGGCGGCCACGCGCAGGGACTTGGAATTGTAGCGCTTTTCAAAGAACTGGGGCATGGTTGCGCTGCCCAGAGCCCGGGTCATAAGGCGGGTGCGGCGGCCAAGAATGACCCAGGCCAGCATGGATCCGATGAAGGCGTTGCCCAGACCGATCCAGGTGGCGCTCATGCCGTATTTCCAGCCGAACTGGCCGGCGTAGCCGATAAAGATAACGGCGGAGAAGTAGCTGGTGCCGTAGGTGAAGGCGGTGAGCCAGGGGCCTACGTTTCTGCCGCCCAGCACGAAGCCGTCAACGCTGTTTGCGCCCTTGCGGCACATAATGCCCACTGCCACCATTATGGCGAAGAAGATGACGAGGATTATTAATTTTGCGACCATTTTTTATCCCTCCGGATTTTTTGGGGAAGCTATCTGCAAATAAAAAACCGCCCAGGAGCAAGTCCTGAGCGGTCTGAATTACAGAAGTGAAAGCCTTATGCCTTCTCCGCGGCAGCACCAAATGCTCCTACATCAGCAGTGTGACGGTAGGAGTAATAATAGCAGCCCAGATTTTTGGCGTTAAGGACGTTCATCAAAGCGCCTCCAAAGGATTTATGCGGATATGATACTCTTCAGTTGAATATTTGTCAACGTTTTATTCAAATATTCATCGGATTATGCAAAAAAGGCTCCCCAGGAGGGAGCCTTTTGAGGGTTATTTTTTCTTTCTGAAGGGGCCTTTGCGCTCGGACTCGGAAGTTTCGGCCTGGCCGCCTTCCAGCTTTTCGCCTCTCAGCTGGGCAAATTTGCGAAGGAGTTCCTTCTGCTCCTCATCAAGGTCGTGAGGCACCGCCACATTCACGGTTACGAAGTGGTCGCCGCGGGCCTTGGAATTTATCACCGGTATACCCTTGCCTCTCAGACGGAACACCGTGCCGGGCTGGGTGCCGGCGGGAATTTTGTACTTTACCTTGCCATCGATGGTGGGCACCATGGCCTCGTAGCCGAGAGCCGCCTGGGCGATAGTCACGGTAAACTGGCTGTAAACGCTGTTGCCCTGACGCTCAAATAGCACGTGGGGCATAACGTCCACTTCCACAAAAAGGTCACCGGCGGGGCCGCCGTTTATGCCCGCGTGACCCTGTCCGCGAACAGGCACCGCCTGTCCCACGTCGATGCCGGCGGGTATCTGAACCTTTATCCTCTTGTTGCGGCGGACCTTGCCCTTGCCCTTGCAGTCGGGACAGGGGTCCTTAATAACCTTGCCCTTGCCGCCGCACTTGGGACAGGGCTCCTGAGAGGCCATGCTGCCCAGAATGGTCTGGCGGACGGTGCGCACCACGCCGGTGCCGCCGCAGTGGGAGCAGGTCTCCACATCGCTGCCGTTTTTGGCGCCGCTGCCTCCGCAGGAGGCGCAGTCCTCGATGCGGGTGTAGGAAATTTCCTTCTCGCAGCCGAAGGCCGCTTCCTCAAAGCTGAGCACGATGCCCACACGGATATTTTCGCCCCGGGCGGGGCCGTTTCTGGAAGCAGAGCGTCCTCCGCCGCCCATAAATTCGTTTATTATGTCCTCGAAGCCTCCGAATCCGCCAAAGCCGCCTCCGAAACCTCCGCCCCAGCCGCCGCCAAAGCCGCCCGCACCGAAGTTGGGGTCGAAGCCGGCGTGGCCGAACTGGTCATAACGGGCCTTTTTATCCGGGTCGGAGAGAATTTCGTAGGCCTCGTTTATCTCTTTGAAGCGGGCTTCCGCCTCTGCGTCGCCGGGGTGCAGGTCGGGATGATTTTCCTTTGCGGCCTTGCGGTAGGCCTTTTTTATTTCGTCGTCGGTGGCGCCCTTTTTCAGGCCCAGCACCTCGTAAAAATCTCTTTTATCTGCCATAATTATTACTCCTGTTTACAGGGGTCTGGGCGAAGCGCTTGCGCGCTCCGCCCGTATTGAGAGAGGGGGTTATTGATGAAAAAGGTGGAATTACTCGTTTTTGTCGTCGTCAACTACCTCGTAGTCAGCGTCGTAGTACTGCTGACCGTTGGGGTCGGCGCCGGCGTTGGGGTCATAGCCGCCCTGAGGTCCGCCGGCCTGACCGCCCTGCTGCTGATAGAGCTTCTCGCTGATTTTGTAGAAAGCCTGGGTCAGCTGCTCGGTCTTGGCCTTGATGTTGTCCACGTCGGTGCCGGTGAGGGCGTCCTTCAGATTCTGAATGGCGGTCTCAACCTCGGCCTTGTCGGCGGCGTCGATTTTGTCGCCAACCTCGCTGAGAGTCTGCTCGGCCTGGTAAACAGCCTGGTCGGCGTGGTTGCGGGCGTCAACCTCGTCCTTGCGCTTTGCGTCCTCGGCGGCAAACTGCTCGGCTTCCTTGACGGCCTTTTCAATGTCTTCCTTGCTCATGTTGGAGGAGGAAGTGATGGTGATATGCTGCTCCTTGCCGGTGCCCAGATCCTTGGCGGATACGTTTACGATGCCGTTGGCGTCGATGTCGAAGGTTACCTCGATCTGAGGTACGCCGCGGCGGGCGGGAGCGATGCCGTCCAGATGGAAACGGCCCAGAGATTTATTGTAAGCTGCCATTTCGCGCTCGCCCTGCAGT
>JAFSIK010000009.1 GCA_017439805.1 Oscillospiraceae bacterium | reverse complement strand
GCAGTACGGCGAAGAGATAATGGCCTGCATTATTCTGCGCGAGGACGAGACCAGCTCCGAAGAGGAGATGAAGCAGTTTGTCCGTGACCATATGGCAAAGCATAAGGTACCCCGCTATATCGAGTTTGTTGAGGCATTCCCCATGAACGCCGCGGGCAAAATTCTCAAGTACAAGATGCGCGAGGAGGCGGCAAAAAAGTACGGCTCCAAAAAAGATTGATGCAAGCGGCCTGAATAAAAATTCGTAAAACCCCGAAAAAGTCTATTGACAACAGTATGATGTTGTTGTAGAATGAGGCAAATCAAATATTAAAAGCGATGACGAAGACGGACGAGACAGACGTTTCAAAGAGAGCCGGGGAAGGTGAGAACCCGGCAGCGGAAATCTCAAAATCCTATCACTTCCGAGCTGAAGGCCCGAAAATCTATGATTAGTAGACGCCTTACGCGCAGGCTGCGTCAGTGCCAAAGGCTTGATGGAGCCTGAGTGGCGTCGAAAGACGCAATTTGAGTGGTACCGCGGGTTAATTACAACTCGTCTCAAAGAAATTCTTTGAGACGAGTTTTTTTATTTTCCAAACAGGAGGTAACAGAATGAACACGAACAAACTGGAAATGGAAAACAAAATTGCGCAGATTGCATTCCGTATTCGTGAAACCAGAGACATCGTTGGTTATTCTCAGGAAGAGATGGCGGCACTGACCGACCTTACCCTTGAAGAGTATCAACTGTTCGAGTCCGGCGTAACAGACCTGCCCTTTACTTTTATACATAAGTGCGCGCTTGCCTTCGGCATTGGAATTACCGACATTCTTGAAGGTCACAGCGCCAAGCTGTCCTCCTATACCGTTACCCGTAAGGGTGAGCGTCAGCAGACCGCAAAGGAACCCGGTATTGAAATCTGCAATATGGCGCCCCTTTTCCGTAAAAAGCTGCTGGAGCCCTACTACGTCACCTACGATTACGACCCTGCCCAGCAGAATAAGCCCATCCACCTTATCAATCACTCCGGCCAGGAATTTGACCTCGTTTTGTCCGGTCAGCTTAAGGTGCAGATTGGCAATAACATCGAAATCCTCAACGAGGGCGACAGTATCCTCTACAACTCTTCTACTCCTCACGGCATGATCGCCGTAGGCGGCGAGAAGTGCGTATTCTGCGCCATAGTCGTTTCCGGCGACAAAGCTGACGAAATGACCGTCCGTGAGAGCCTGGTTCAGGCCCACAAAGCCGAGGATTATGTCTGCAGTCCATTCCTTAATGCCGTGGAGGACGAACACGGCGCGCTGCAGTCCCTCACTTTCCCCAACGCAGACAAGTTCAACTTTGCCTTTGACTGCGTTGACGGCATCGCCGAAAAGTTTCCCGACAAGCTGGCAATGCTCCACCTTGACAAAAACAAGTTTGAGCGTCGCCTGACCTTCAACGATATGTCCAAGGAGTCCAGCCGCGCCGCCAACTATTTCAAATCTCTTGGCATCAAGAAAGGCGACAGAGTCCTGCTGGTGCTCAAGCGCCACTACCAGTTCTGGTTTGCAATCCTTGGCCTGCACAAACTGGGCGCCATTGCAATCCCCGCCACAAACCTGCTGCAGGAACATGACTTCACTTACCGCTTCAATGCGGCGGAGGTCAGCGCCATCATCTGCACTGCCGACGGCGACGCTGCCAGGCAGGTAGAGCTTGCCGAGGTCAGCTCTCCTACCCTCAAAACCAAGGTTCTTGTAGGCGGCAAGCGTGAAGGCTGGCACGACTTTGATGAGGAAGTGCGTCTCTTCCGCGCCAAGTACGAGCGTACCGCTGATGCTCCATGCGGCGATGACCTGATGCTGATGTTCTTCACCTCCGGCACAACCGGCTATCCCAAGATTGCCGCCCATAATTACAAGTATGTACTGGGCCACTTTATCACCGCCAAATACTGGCACTGTGTCCATGCCGACGGACTGCACTTTACCATCAGCGAAACCGGCTGGGGCAAGGCTCTGTGGGGCAAACTGTACGGCCAGTGGCTGTGCGAGGGCGCTGTATTTACCTACGACTTTGACAAGTTCGAGGCATCCGATATTCTCCCCATGTTTGCCAAGTACAACATCACCACTTTCTGTGCTCCTCCCACCATGTACCGCATGTTCATAAAGGATGACCTTTCCAAGTACGACCTCAGTTCCATCAAACATGCCTGTACCGCCGGTGAAGCTCTCAACCCAGAAGTGTTCCGTCAGTTCGAGGCACAGACCGGCCTGCAGATCTACGAAGGCTTCGGACAGACCGAAACCACCCTCACCATCGGTAACCTTATCGGCAACCAGCAGAAAATCGGTTCCATGGGCAAGCCCATTCCCACCTACGATCTGGTGCTGGTGGACGCTGACGGCAACGAAGTTGAACGCGGCGAAAACGGCGAGATCTGCATCCGTACCGATAAAGAAATCCCCTGCGGCCTGTTTTCCGGTTACTACAATGATCCCGAGCAGACCGAGGAAGTCTGGCATGACGGTCTCTATCATACCCGTGATGTGGCATGGCAGGACGAGGACGGCTATCTCTGGTATGTTGGACGTACCGACGACGTTATCAAATCTTCCGGTTATCGCATCGGCCCCTTCGAGATCGAAAGCGTTATCATGGAACTGCCCTCTGTTCTGGAATGCGGCGTAAGCGCGGCTCCCGACGAAGTTCGCGGTCAGGTTGTCAAGGCCAGCATTGTACTGGTTGCCGGCGTTGAGGGCACCGAAGAACTGAAAAAAGAGATCCAGACCTACGTCAAGGAGCACACCGCTCCCTACAAATATCCCCGTATCGTTGTCTTCCGCGACGAGATGCCCAAAACCATCAGCGGCAAAATCATGCGCAACAAACTGTAAGGGTATTGACAGCGGACAGAAAATATGGTATTTTTCTAAAAAATATGAATATTTAAAAGCGTTGACGAAGAGTAACTGCGGACAAAGCTTTGCAGAGAATTGGCGGTAGGTGCAAGCCAAAAAAGCGGGATCCGATTGTTTGTAGCTTCTGAGCTGGAAGGAAGAAAGCCCCGAGCAAGTAGAACCTTCCCGTATCGGCCGCGTTAAGGCATAGGACTTATCAGAGTCTGAAGTGGCGCCATCGGCGCAATTTGAGTGGTACCGCGGGTATATTTTCAGCCCGTCTCAAGCAAAAAACTTGAGACGGGCTTTTTTATTAAGCACAGGAGGTAGATTTATGAACCCCAACACTAAAAACATGGAGCTTGCCAAACGAATTAAAGAGCTGCGCGAGATTATTGGCTATACCGTCAGCGAAATGGCTGAGCTCACCGGTGTTACCCCCGATGAATACACCGCCTGCGAAGCCGGTATACGCGAGATGAGCTTTGCATTTATATACAGATGCGCCCAGGTGTTCAAGGTAGACGTTACCGAAATCAACCAGGGCATTGCCCCCAAGCTTAAGGGTTACTCCATAACCCGCAGCGGACAGGGACAGGAAATCGACAAAGCTCACGGCATGGTTTACTACAACATGGCCGGCGGATTTGGCAACCGTATTGCCGAGCCTCTGTTTGTTAACTGCTGCTACGAAGATGGGAACGATAACCGCGAAATTGAACTGACCACTCATACCGGTCAGGAATGCGATCTGGTAATCAAAGGCACTCTGAAGCTGCAGATAGGCAACCATACCGAAATTCTCCACGCCGGAGACTGCGCTTACTACGACGCCTCCACTCCCCACGGTATGATCGCCATCGGCGGTGAGGACTGCCAGTTTTACGCCATCGTCCTCAACCCCGTAACCGAGATGAAGTCCGCCCCCAAGGAAGAGGCCAACCCTGTTCCCACCGTCAAAAAAGCGGGAAAGGGCGCACATATTTACGAAAATTTCGTCACCACCGAGGAAAGCGACATCGGCGCACCTCTCAGCGTCAAGTTTAAAAATACCGACAAGTTCAATTTTGCCTTTGACATCGTTGATGAAATGGGACGCAAGCACCCCGATAAGCTGGCGATGATGCACCTTGACAAAAACAAGGTTGAGCGACGCTTTACTTTCAAAGATATCAAGGAAGCATCTTCCCAGACTGCCAACTACTTTAAGTCTCTGGGCATCAAAAAAGGCGACCGCGTAATGCTGGTGCTCAAGCGCCATTACCAGTTCTGGTTCTCCATTCTGGCTCTGCATAAACTGGGCGCCATTGCTATTCCCGCCACCAACCTTCTTCAGGAGCATGACTATACCTACCGCTTCAACGCAGCCGGTGTCAGCGCCATTGTCTGCACCGCCGACGGCGACTGCGCGAATCAGGTCGAGCTTGCCGAGCAGAGTTCTCCCACTCTCAAAACCAAAATTCTGGTTGGCGGAAGCCGTGAGGGCTGGCACGATTTTGACAACGAATACGGCCTGTTCACCCGAAAGCTGCACCGGGACGAAAACACCGCCTGCGGCGAGGATACCATGCTGATGTTCTTCACCTCCGGCACCACCGGCTATCCCAAAATTGCCGCCACAGCCACAAATATCCTCTGGGTCACTTCGTCACCGCCAAATACTGGCATTGCGTCGAGCGTGACGGTCTGCACCTGACCATCTCCGATACCGGCTGGGCCAAGGCAATGTGGGGTAAACTCTACGGCCAGTGGCTGTGCGAGGGAGCCACTTTCGTCTACGACTTCGACAAGTTCGATGCGGCGGATATTCTGCCTCTGTTTGCAAAGTACGGCATTACCACTTTCTGCGCGCCTCCCACCATGTACCGTATGCTCATAAAGGAGGATATCTCCAAGTACGATATGTCCTCCGTACGCCACGCCACCATTGCCGGCGAGGCGCTCAACCCCGAGGTGTTCCGTCAGATGGAGAAAATCACCGGCCTGCGCGTAATGGAAGGCTTCGGTCAGTCCGAAACTTGTCTGGTTATCGGCAACCTTGTGGGCGGCACTCACAAGATCGGTTCCATGGGCAAGCCTGTGCCCGGATTTGATGTTGATCTTGTTGACCCCGACGGAAACCCCGTGGGTGTAGGCGAAAACGGTGAGATCGTTATCCGTACAGCCAACGGAAACCCCTGCGGCCTGTTCAAGGGATATTATATGGACGAGGAAAAAACCAACGAAGCATGGTACGACGGAATGTATCACACCGGCGACGTTGCATGGCGGGACGAGGACGGATTCTTCTGGTATGTCGGCCGTACCGATGACGTTATCAAGTCCTCCGGCTACCGCATCGGTCCCTTCGAAATCGAAAACGTTATTATGGAACTGCCCTACGTTCTGGAATGCGGCGTAAGCGCGGCTCCCGACGAGGTTCGCGGCCAGGTTGTAAAGGCAAGTATTGTCCTTGTCCCCGGCGTTGAAGGCACCGAGGAACTGAAAAAAGAGATTCAGACCTACGTCAAGGACCACACCGCACCCTACAAATACCCCCGAATCGTTGTGTTCCGTAACGAAATGCCCAAAACCACCAGCGGAAAGATCATCCGTGCAAAACTGTAATAAAAAACATCCCCTGCCTCAAGGCGGGGGATGTTTTTTGTAAATTTCAGAACTGCAGAAGATTTATGCCGATTTCTTCGCTGAATTTCCGGTCGGTGGGAGTATCCAGCAGGTGAAGAAATATCTCCGCCGTGGCGCTGATGCGGGCGTGGTTAAGATGACCGCCCACACACTGACCGGTTTCCACATTTGCAAAAACCATATGAATGTGCAGGTAGCATTCGCCATCCTTTCGTGAGGCGTTGCCTGCCAGAGAGCATATCTCAAAAAAACCGGTGAAGCGGCGATTGAAATACTGCTTGGTGGCGGTGTCAAAAACTCCTACGGTAACATCGTCAGTGGCGCCGATGCCGGAAATGCTGGCAAGCTGAACCTCCTCCTTGCGGCAGACTTCCGTAAGCGCGGCAAGAAGTTCCTCACCAACCTCCAGACGTACCACTATAGTGTTATCCTTGCGAATGTACTTCATGTCGTACCTCCTAATTTTTTGCTGTGAATTTCGGTGTAGCGCAGCCGGCCGTCTATCCTGTCCGAGCGCATAAGGGATATTTTTTCCACCATCATAGAGGCGGGGTAAACATCAAAGACCGGCGGCGCGTCACAGCGCAGCTGCCGCGCCAGAGTTATATGTGGTTTGAAGGGCTTTGTGTCGATTTCAAATCCCCGGTTTACAAGCTCCCGCCGAACCTGCGCGGCGATATCGGACAGGGCAGGGGACTTTTCCAGTCCCGCCCAGTATAAGTCGCCGAACTTTCCCCGACCGCCAAGCTTTATCTCAAATTGCGATGCGCTTACTGCGTCCAGAGCATCTTTTGCTTTGCCAACGTCCCTTGTTTCGCCTATAAAAGCCAGAGTGAGATGCAGATTTTCGGACTTTGTAAAATTACCGCCGAAGCTTTGAGTCTTAAGGTCGTAAATTGCGTCCGTCAGAGCGCTGTGAACCTCAGGGGAAAATTTTATTGCAACGAAAAGTCTCATTTTCCAAATGCCTCGCCCAGAATGCAGATAGCCTGACGGCGGGAGAAAACTTTTCTGTCGGGAACTGCGGCGCACTTGCCCGCCAGAGCCAGCAGGCGTTTGAAATCTTCGCTGTCGGCATTTTTCGCCGCGCTGCCGACAATGTCTCCCTCGGCAGCCCACGCAAGAGCGCCGGCATAAGGATTGCTGAGGTAAATGTCACCGATTTTCTTGCAGCCCTCCATGCGCAGCCTTATCTGCCGCTCCCTGGCCTCTCTGGGGGCCAGAGCCATGCAAAGCTCACCGAAGGTCATATCGGCGTCGGGGCGCAGGGTGTTATTTTTGTATCCGATAACCACGCCGTCAGCGTCCAGCAGTTTTGCAGCCTCAAAACACTCGTCATCGGGAGAAAGATCCATAAAGGGAGACAGAGCCATAAGCTCGCCGACGGAGCAAACCCTGTAGCCGAATTTTTTCAACAGCTCCAGCTGCAGCGGCAGGGCAGAGGCAACAGGAGTGAAACGGCTCATATTGCAGCCGTCCTTCTGGAAGATTATCTGACCGTTGAGAGAATCGGGGTTGGACTCCAGCGCTATACGCAGGGGTTCGACCATACCCTTCACATCGTCCTCGTAGCTGCCCTTCTGGGGCATCCAGCCGCCGCCGTCAAAGGAAGCCGCCATGTAGTTGTAACCCATCAGCTCATATGCGTCGTAGGAGGTAAAACCTCCGGCAATACCGTCAATATAGTGGGGCGGACGGGACAGCTTCATGGTATATCCGAAATCTTTTTCCACCAACTGATGCAGTCGGGAAAGGTCATGCAAAACCTCGTCCATATTTTTAAAAGGCACGCGCTTTTTGTAAACGGCGCTCTTTCCGAAAATCAGATGGCGGTAGCCGTGGTTTGCCAGCTCAAAACCACCCCGAAGCAGGTAATCCACCAGTTCCGGACAGTTTTTCGCACCGGCCATTTCATCTTTTCCGAAATCGGGGTAGTGGTCAAAGTTTTCGCCGCCCCAGTAAAAAGCACCTTCTTCGCCGGCCTTGTCGGGGTAGTTTTCACCGGTGTCGCCCACGATGTCAAAGGTGGCGGTGGCGCCGAACTGCATCATCGTGTCCGCCAGATGACGGGTAAGACCCTTGCCTTCGGCCACATCGGGAGAGCAGGGAGCCACGGTAGGGCCATCGTCAAAGGTCATGGCGCAAACGCGCTCACCCTTAACGGGATAAAAACGCTCCACGCGTCTGGAGGAAGCCACAAATCTGCCCATAGCTTCCTTTTTGCGCTCCTTGCGGGCGCGATTAAGCTTGCGCGCCAATTCATATAAAAACATACTCAGCCCTCCAAATTGATCTCTTCACATATGCCCTTTGCAAGTGCCTTTGAGCCCGGGCGGATATTTTTTGTGGCATCAAGAAACAGTCCGGCGATAAATTTTGCCAGATATTTTATAAAACGCTTTGCATGGCGCTTTTTTGCCGCGCCAACCATGCCGCTGCAGCCCTGCATTGACAGGGGAGCGTATCTGCCAAAGCACCTGCCGTGATGCTTCATAAGCTCAGCGCGTATTTCCTCAAGTGTCGCGTCCTTGGGCAGATCAAATTCCCTGCAGCAGGAACCCAGCTCCGCCACCGTGTGCGCATCGCTGCCGGCGGAGAAGGGGAGGGTGCGCCGGACGATAGTGTCACGGGCCTGAATGTTAGCCTTGTGATGCAGGGCGGTGTTTCTGCCGTTGAGCATTTCCACCCCGTCCACCCGGCGGAGAATATCCCCCGGAAAATCCTGCCCCCTGTAAGGGTGAGCGGCAAAAAGCAGACCGCCTTTTTCGGTTATAAACTGCCGAAGTTCGGCGAAACGGTATTTTCCGTTTTCCTTTTTAAGTCCGGCATCGGCAGGGTCGTCGGTCATGAAATAGCACAGCATATGACCGTACTCCGTGGAGAACTCAGCCGCAGGTATGATTATAAGGTCGGTGTCTTTGCCCAGTGCTTCCAGAGTGCCGCCGAAGTTGTCATGGTCTGCGATGGCAACTCCGTCCAGACCTTTTTTCCGGGCGTTTTGCAGTATTTTGTCCACGCTCATGACCCCGTCGAAGGAATGGTCGGAGTGGACATGCATATCAATTTTTATCATTTTCCCCGCCTCCTGAAAACCGAACGGGAGTATGCTTTTGAGCCTTCGGGATCGGCTGCGTCCAGCACGCCGTCAATGACGTTTTTGGAAAATGCGTCATTTACCGCCGCAAAGGCGTTTTTAACATCGCCGCGCTTGAGATAGGCCGCGCCGGCGGCAAGGTTTGAATACCGGAAACCCATCTTCACACCCACATCAAATCCGGGAGCGGTACATTCGGGCAGTTCTTCGCCCAGACTTGCACGGACGTATTTTTCCGAAAAACCGGATTTCGTTACTCTCGTAAGCGGGAAGGTTCCCCACACTCTTGGATTAATCTCCAACAGATAAAAACCCGTTTCCGGGCAGCCGCGGAATTCCACCATTGCAATACCGCGCCATTCAAGAACCTTCAAAAGGGTCACGGCAGATGAAACCAGTTCCTCGCTCCAAACGCTCTGACAGAGGGTGGAAGGCCCGCCGCTCAAAGGATATTCCCGAAGCCTCTGATGACAGATTATGCTCACCGGACGGCTGCTTCTGTCAAATACACAGGAAACGCCCCAGCCACCCCCCGGGATATACTGCTGTATTACCGGCGGCTCCTGACCGCCTGCCTGAGCAACGGATGCCATTTTGCTGTATTTATCCGCAAGCTCATCACTGTTTTTGGCTATGGCGTATCTTTGGGGCGCACCTAAACCCAGAAGTTCTCCGTTGCGGTATTTGACCACAACCGGAAATTCCTCAACCTCATCGGGACAGGAGTACTTTTTCGGAACTTTCACTCCGGCTTCACGGGCGATATCCGCCAGACGGAGCTTGTCCCCGGCAAGCTCAAGGGCTGCCGCGTCGGGCAGCAGAACTCCCTCTCTTGGATTTTCCGCCAGAGCCGCTATACTGTGCGCGCCAACCGGGAAAACGGCATCGGCACCGCATTTTTCGGCAACCTCATATATTGCATCGGCTCTGGATGCGCCTTTAAAGTCCCCGGCAAAATGGCATGCTGACAGAAACCTGCTTTCCTGTGCGGGGGGCGTACCCTCGCCGAAATGCAGGCCTTCCACCCTGTACCCGGCCTGAGCCAGGTCCCGGATGGCAGCCAGAGCCATACGGTATTTTATATCCGTTACCAGAACTTTCATTGGCGCTCCTTTATCATTCGATGCTGTCGAGCTTGTTTTTATAATATCCGCCGGCGGTGTACAGGGCGGCCGCGGGATTGTGACCGAGCACACGGTCCTTGGTTATAAGGGTGGTAACCAGAGCGTCGGAGTACTTGTAAAACAGGCTGTCGTGACCTACGCACAGACCCACAAGCACATTCAGCTCTGTTCCCACATGGTTAAGCTGTTTTGCCTGGAAAATAGGATTGCAGGCATTTTCACCCACTGCGTTGCAGGCGGGGTCAATGCCCAGGTCTTCCTTTTTAACCATACCGGCCTTGCAGCACACGCCGTAAACGTCAAAGCCGTGCAGGCGCAGTATTTTTGCAAATGTACCGGCCTCTTTCAGAAGTCCGCCGCAGGTGGCGATGCCGATTTTGTGGAAACCCATTTCCTTTGCAAAAGAGACGATTTCCTCCACGCGGGTGTATTTGCAGTAATGCTCAAATTCCACCTTTGCCGCGGCAAGCATTGTTTTGTGGTTTTCCTCATCATTATAGCATTCCACAGCCTGGTCAAGGACTTCCTGCTGCAGATTTTTGCTTACGCAGAATTTGGGGAATTTCTCTCCCGTGTGGCAGCTGAAAGTGCCGCAGTCAACACAGCTGAGGGGGTAATTGTTTTTCATGATAAACTCCTTATCCAACTAATATAACACTATTGTTCCACATATGTAAATCTTGAAAAAGTCTGACCGTCGCGCTCGACAGTTTCCGTCCACATTTCCGCCGGGCGCACCCATATGCCGCCCTCGCCGTAGAGCGCCTGATATACTACCATTGGCTCAAGGGTTTCGCTGTGCCGTGCAATGTGCAAAAGCCTGTACATATTACCCTTGAAGTGGCGGTAAAGTCCGGGCTTTATATCGGGCAGAGGGGGTAAAATCTCACTCATAGTCTGACCTCCATTTTATCCAGAGCGGTGACGGAATTTTCCGTCACGCGGCAGTTTATTGCAATTATCTCAACTCCGGCCCGGGCCGCTTCACGCAGAGCCTGTCCGAACTGGGGGTGGGTGGCGTCGTTGGGTTCAAACCACCTGACCTGTTCCATCTGTACGATGAAAACCGCCATGGCGCGGTAACCTTCCTCAACGCATCGGACGAGTCCCCGCAGGTGCTTTACCCCCCGCTCCGTGGGGGCGTCGGGAAAGCGAACTATTCCGTCTTGCTCAAGAGTTACGCCCTTGACCTCTATAAAGGTCTTTTTTTCGCCCTGTTCAACATAAAAATCAAAACGGGAATCACCGTGAACTTTCTCGCCTCTGATCAGAGAAACGTCTGAAAATATCCGCCCCGCGTCAATGTATTCTTTAAATACCTTATTGGGCGCGGAGGAATCCATATTTATCATCCGACCGTTTTTTAAAACGCCGATAAGGTCATAACGGGTCTTGCGGGCAGGGGAAAGGTTATCCTGCAAAAATACTTTTGCCCCCGGCACCAGAAGCTCCCGGCACCGCCCCGTGTTTTTAACGTGGCAGATAACTTCATCGCCGTCAACCTCCACATGGGCAATAAAGCGGTTGGGACGGGATATGAATTTTCCCTCAATAATGCGCTCGTATATCAAAAGTATTTCCTCTCAGCAAATAGTGTGTTATAATTTTACCATATATGCGTTGAAAAACAAAGTGAGCAGGCTACGAAAGTTCAATTAAAATTAAAAAATTGCACACGGCTTGTTTAAAAATGTCGAGTATAATCAGCTCATAAAATCGAAAGGAACGTAAACGGCTATGTCTGATTACAACAACGATTTCTATAGAGATTTTAATTCCGACCCGAATACTTACCATTATACATATACCTCCGCCACCCAGCCCGGCGGCGGATGGAACGACCCGCCTCAGCCGGAAAAGCCCAAGAAAAAGCGCTCGGGCAAGGCGAAAAAGTGGATCGGCAGAGTGGTTCTTGTGGTGGTGGTTGCGGCTGTTGCCTTAGGCGGCGGCTATGCGGGTGCTATTCTTGGAAACCGGGGAGCCGGCGGCAATCAGGTCGTTATAAACCAGAGTGTGGGCGGCGAGAGCGGTATTCCCGGAAACACATCTGCCACCGTAGCCGACGGAATGAACGGCATTGAGCTTGCAGAGTACGCGGTCCCCACTGTGGTGGCCATAACCACGGAGAAAATGACCACCGGCAACTTCTGGTACGGCAACTACGTCACCAGCGGTGCAGGTTCCGGCGTTATCATCAGCGAGGACGGTTATATTATCACCAACAGTCACGTTGTAAACGGAGCCACCACCGTTACCGTTGAACTTCACGACGGCAGCACATATCCCGCCAGCATCGCGGGCGTATATGTAAACGGCGACATCGCCGTTATAAAAATCGACGCTGAAAATCTGAAATGCGCTTCCTTTGCCGACAGCGACAGCGTCAAGCAGGGACAGGTGGTTTACGCCATCGGCAACCCCACCGGCCATTTCAGTGGCTCCGTTACCTCCGGCATAGTCAGCGCCCTTGACCGCAGCATAACCGTCTCCGTTGAAACCGGCGGCGGTTCTGCCAACGACTTTTATAACTACTTTGGATACGGATACTCTTCCGGCGGCACAACCAACATAACCCTTGATGTTATGCAGTTTGACGCAGCCGTAAGCCCCGGCAACTCCGGCGGCGGCCTGTTCAATGAAAAGGGCGAGCTTATCGGCATCGTCTGCGCAAAGAGCTCGTCCTCCCAGGCGGAGGGTCTCGGCTTTGCGATCCCTTCCAACCGTGCCCTTGAAATTTCCACGTCCCTCATTACCACCGGCACATTCAAAGAGGAAGCAGGAAGCACTCAGGGCGGCGTTCAGACCACCACAAACAAGGTCATAATCGGCATAAACGTTGTGACTCTGACTGCTGAGGAAGCGGTGCAGTACGGCTACAACACCGCCGGTGTATACATCACTCAGGTCACAATGGAAAGCGCCCTTAAGGCAGGACTTGCTGCCGGAGACCGCATAATAAGCATAGGCGATATAATCGTCAGCGGCAACGAGGACGTCACCGGCTACCTTGCCGACAAGGAATCCGGCGAAACCGTAACTCTTACCATCGAGCGGCAGGGCAAAATGCTCACTGCAGAGGTAGTGCTTCAGCCCAACCCCGCGGTTCAGTAACACCGCTTTTTAATCCCATATCGCGTCCGGAAAAGCAGGCTTAAAGGCCTGCTTTTTTGGTTGTTGTAAAAGAGCAACAGGGTTGATATAATGGGGGAAAAGCGGCAGGGAGGTTTTTATGAAAAATTTTAAAAACAGCTTCCATCCATTTGCTCTGGCAACCGTTGTCTGCTGGGCGCTGGCTTACGTTTTTACCCGTATGGCTCTCCGCCATTACAGTCCTTTTCCCCTTGGCTTTTTAAGATATTTTGTGGCGGCCCTTGCCATGATAGTGGCGGTAATTATCATCCGGGCGCAGAAGCCCCGCCTTAAGGACATAAAATGGTTTTTCGCCTGCGGTGCCACGGGGTTCTTCCTGTATGTTATTTTTTACAACAAAGGCTGCCAGACCGTCACCTCCGCCACCAGCAGCGTCATTATCGCTCTGGTACCTGTTATGACCTCCCTTATGGCGTTTTTTATCTACAAGGAAAAACTGTCCTGGATACAGTGGACGGCGGTGGGAGTGGAGCTTCTGGGCACCATAGTCCTGACGGTGCTTTACGGAGGATTTTCCGTGAATATCGGCCTTTTCTGGCTACTGTGCGCGGCTTTTGTGTTAAGCGTCTACAATCTGCTCCAGCGGCAGGTGACCAAGCGGTACAGCGCGGTTGAGGCCGCGGCCTACGGCATTTTTGCCGGCGCTATAATGCTGACAATTTTCCTTCCCGGAGCGATACGCGAAAGCTCCACCGCAGCCCCCATAAATATTCTCTACGTGCTCATTCTGGGAGTTTTGTCCAGCGCGGTGGCCTACATATGCTGGGCCAAGGCTTTTATGAAAGCAAAAAAGACCTCCTCCGTCAGCAACTATATGTTTATCACGCCCTTTATTGTCAGTATTCTGGGCTACGTAGTGGCAGAGGAGGCCGTTACCTCCGAAACAATTATAGGCGGCGCCATAATCCTGTTCGGATTTGCCATGTTCAACGCAGGGCCGGGCGTGATTAAGAAAATACGCATCAAAAAAGGTCTTGAACCCAAAGAAGAATAAAAAATGCCCCGCGGTTTAAACCGCGGGGCTTCTTATATGGGGTTATTCGTCTTTGTTTTCGGGGGTTATTTCGGGGGTGGACATATCGTCGCGTACCCGACGGGAGCGTCTTGCTTTGCGCTTTCTGCATCCCGCAAGTCCCTCGGCTATGCGTCTGCGGCGGCGCTTTATCAGCAGCACCAGCACCACGATGATAACCGCGATGATGATGGCCAGAATTATCAGAGTGGGGATTGCGTAGATGAAGTTTATAACGAAACGCTGCAGACTGCGGCCGAAGTTTACCTTCATGTTGGCAAGGGCGTTTTTCACCCGGTCTGCAAAGGAGTCGGTGACAGAGGGGCTTTTAATGTATCCGGAAACTTCCTGCAGAGAAATGGTAACGGTGGAGTAGCTTACCTTGCGGTCAAGGTTTCTGAGACTGCTTTCAATGGACTCAATCTCATAGGTGACCTCGCTGATGCGAGCCTCAAGAGCGATGACGTCGTCAATTGTTTCGCTCTTGTCCAGCAGCTCCAGCAGAGTCTCATACTGAGTGTTCAGGGTTTCAAGACGGATTTCGTAATCGGTATACTGAGCGGTAACGTTCTGGGAGTCCTGGCTCTTGTTGGTGACATAACCAAGGGCGTCAGTCTCGGACACGCTGGCAAGGAAATCCTTGTACTGAGCGGCGGGGACACGGACGGTAAAGGTGCCCCAGCGGTTTCTCAGCACCGCGCTGCCGTCATCCTGATAGGAGGCGTAGCCGGAGGTTTCGGAGGACTCCATAAAGCCGTCATACTGCTCCAGCAGCGCGTCGAGAGCGCTGATGGATTTTCCGAAATCGGTAGTTTCAACGTTTACTCTGGCGGTGTAGATTATTTTTTCGCCGAAGCTTTCCTGTTCTTCGGCGGCGACGTCTTCCTTGGCATCTCCGGCGGGGGAGGACTTGTCGCCCCAGATTATTTCGCCCATTCCGGCGCTGGAGGAACTGCCGCTTACATAGGAATTTTCATAGCTTCCGTTGTCCATAGGAGCGGAAGCGGAGGGAGAGGAGGGCGCGGCGGGCGCCATGCTGTCGGTGGCAGCGCTGCCCATGCCGCAGCCGGCAAACAGACAGCTGAAAATAATGCAAACCAGAAGGACGATGCTTAAAGTACGTTTTTTCATATCACATACCTCCGTAAAAGTCTTCCTGCCTATTAAGACGCAGCTTTCGGAAGAATGTTCCGTAATTTTAAAAAAATATTTAAAAAAAGCGAATATTGTTGAAAGTAGGCGGCAATCTCTGCTAATATTTACATTACCACAGCAGGAAAGAGGTGGTCCGTTGAAAGAAAGAATACCATTTATAGCTGCCACGGCGGCTATGATAATCGCGGTGATAGTCGGTGTAATAATTATAATTACCACGGTTCACAACAATAAACCCGAGCCTTCTGTCCCACCTCCTGCGGAGGAGATTGTCACAGAAGTACAGACACCGAACCGGCCGCCGGAAAAGTTTTACTTTTATGAAAATCTGGCAAGATATTGCTACGATGACTTCAAATTTTCAAATGACGGCAATTTCATTACATACACTGAAGAAAATTACAAAGGCATTGCCGGAATAGACGTTTCAAACCACAACGGAGAAATTGACTGGCAGACCGTAGCTGAAAGCGGCGTGGAGTTTGCAATGATAAGCGTGGGTTACCGCGGTTATACCGAGGGTGGCCTTAACGAAGATGAAAATTTCCACAAAAATGTTGCCGGCGCCCTTGAAGCAGGCCTTGATGTGGGTGTGTATTTGTTCTCGCAGGCTACCTCCGTTACCGAAGCGGTGGAGGAGGCGCAATTTGTTCTGGAACGGATTGAAGATTATAACATTACATATCCCGTGGTTTTCGACTGGGAGACCGTCACAGCCGAAAACGCCCGCACCAACAGCGTAAACCGCCTGACCACAACAAACTGTGCAATCGCGTTCTGCGATGAGATAAAAAAGGCGGGATACACCCCCATGGTCTATTTCAACAAGACTTCCTCCATGCTCAACTTTGACCTTGAGCGCCTTGCCGGATATGACTTCTGGCTGGCCAGCTATTCCTACCTGCCCGGCTTTGATTATCACTTCCATATGTGGCAGTACAGCTGTACCGGAAAAGTTCCCGGAATCAAGGGCGAAGTGGATCTTAACATCATGTTCCTGCCTGCCGGATAAGCGCAATTTTCACTTGATTATTACCGGGGGTGGGTCTATAATTACCACATCATCTTTTGGAGGTGCCAAAATTGGAAACCCTTGCATATTACAACGGAAAAATCGGTACTCTTGACGAGATATCCATACCCGTCAAGGACCGCTCGGTATATTTCGGCGACGGCATTTATGACGCCACTATGAGCAGAAACGGCAAAATCGTTTTTCTTGACGAGCATATTGACCGTTTCTTCAACAGCGCCAGACTTCTTGAAATAGAGCTGCCCTACACCAAAGAGGAGCTTCGCGTGCTTCTTCTGGATCTTGTAAAAAAGGTCGACGCAGAGGAAATGTTCGTGTATTGGCAGGCCTCCCGCGGTACCGCACAGCGCAGTCACGAATATCCGAAGGGCGTAAAGGCAAACCTGTTGATCACCATTTGGCCCAAGAAGGCTACCCGCCCCAACTGTGACCAGAAGCTTATGACCGCAGAGGATATCCGATTCCAGCTGTGCAACATTAAGACCCTTAACCTTATCCCCAGTGTTATGGCCAGCCAGCGCGCGGCAGAACACGGCTGTGACGAAACGGTTTTCCACCGCGGAAATATCGTTACCGAATGCGCCCACAGCAATGTGAGCATTCTTAAAGACGGCGTTTTTATCACTCATCCGGCGGATAACCACATTCTGCCCGGCATCGCCCGCGCTCATCTGATTAAAAATTGCAAAGAGCTTGGCATACCCGTTGAGGAGCGACTTTTTACCGTGGAGGAGCTCTATAACGCGGATGAGATAATTACATCCAGTTCCGGCAAGCCCGCCTGCGCAGCCAAAGAACTCAATGGACAGCCCTGCGGCGGCAAGGACGGGGCAACGCTGAAACGTCTTTTTGATGCAGTAATTGCAGAATTTGCTGCCAGCGTGTCATAAAAATAAATAAATGTCCGTCTGAAACGAATTTTTACTTGCATTTACTATAGGAATAAGTTAAAATGTTATACATAAATTAAATAACCAGATGAAGCCTGCAGGAAAGTGGCACAAAGGTGCCTGCCGAAGGAG
>JAFSIK010000008.1 GCA_017439805.1 Oscillospiraceae bacterium | reverse complement strand
CCCGTACGGGTCACCAATATGCACCTTTAGCTCAGTTGGTAGAGCACCTGACTCTTAATCAGGGTGTCCAGGGTTCGAGTCCCTGAAGGTGTACCATATGGCCCGTTGGTCAAGCGGTTAAGACGGAGGCCTCTCACGCCTCAAACATGGGTTCGATTCCCGTACGGGTCACCAAGCGATATATTCCGCACGCGCGGTTTATATAAAATACTTCCTCATGGAAGCACATAGTAGGTGTTGATTGCGGTGAGGGTCCACCCGTTCCCATTCCGAACACGGAAGTTAAGCTCACTGGCGCCGACAATACTTGGCTGGAGACGGCCTGGGAAGATAGGTTGATGCCTACACGAAAAACCACCTTGTAAAGGGTGGTTTTTTGCTTTATAATATGCTAAAACGACTTGAAGGAGAACCCTATGATAAAAAAACTTCCTCCAGCCCTTAGTATTATCTGCGTGGTTGTGCTGATAATCGCCGTGTTTTTCTCGCCCCGTGTGGTTGTGAGAAATCCCGACAACGCACAGATAATTTCTCTTGAATACAATGAGGAATATCAAAGGGGCGGCGACGGTTTCGTCATGCTGGAAAACTACGACGAAAAGGAAATTCTGGAAATTCTTCACGGTTACAAGGAGCGCCGCAGCCTGTCCCGGGCTCAGGGTTACGCCATGGAGGATGTGCAGCTTCGTATTATTCTGACTGCCGGCAACAGAAGCAAGGAAATTTTGCTGGGAGATGTAAATTACAGCTCCGCCGGAAACGGCACCGCGAAATTCAGCGTCATTTATTACGACGACCTGCGAAATGAGCTTCTTGGCCGGCTTGGATATTAAAAAATCAGCCGCCTTTCTTTTGAAAGGCGGCTTTTTTCAGTTGAAAAGCAGGTTTATATACTCCGGCGCGGCAAGTTCCAGACCTTTTGAGCAGCCAAAGGGCATGATTTCCCCCGGACAGGGGGAGTTTACAGGGCAGAGAAAACTGCCGCCGAAGCGTTCCGGACGCTCTCCCAGGGCCTCGAGTGGGCCGATTTTGTATGCCGTCAGCTCTCCGCCGTCCCAGATAGCCTGACCGGGGTAAAATTCCAGCATCTGCCGGAGCAGTTTTTCCTCCCGGTGAAGAAAATGCCCGCCGGCGCGGTAAATTTCCAGCACCCGGGGGATGTCCTCATCTCTCAGAGGGCGTATATCCGCGGTTTCGTCCCTTGGGGCGGAGCATTTTTTTACGAAAAAGCTTTCGTCGTAACCAAGTTTTTTGTAAAAAGAGAAAACGTCGGCGCTTTCGCAGATGAGCACATGAGGCAGGGGCACCTGCTCAAGGAGCTTTGAGGCCAGACCCCGGCCCCGGTACTCCGGTCGGGTGGCCACGCCGTATACGTAGCTGCACTTTCCCTGACGGCTGCCCACCGTCCAGTGCTGCAGCATGGCGGCAATGTCGCCGTCAAAAATCAAAAGCGTATTTTCCGGCTTCCATACATTATTAAAATATGTGCGGTTGAAGCCGCTGCCGCCGTCGGGGAAGGTGGCGCAGAAAAGCTGAAAAACGGCGGAAAGATCCCCCTGCTCCGCCCTGCGGGTCAGCATTTTCGCTCCAGAATGAATTTTTCCGTAAGGAAAATGGGGTTATAGCTGAGCTTGGACTTGCGCAGACCCTCGATGCCCAGGTCGTCCTCACGGTTTATGAATTTGAAGTTTGCAAAGTTTGCCAGGGCAAACTGATTGTTTATCATGGGATAGACGCCGGGAATAGAGGCGTCGGCCTTTTCAAACATCACGTCCAGCATTCCGTCGGGGCCGGGGGAAGCAAAGGTAAAGGCGATGATTTTCCCCTCAAGGGTGAGAAGCCCGCCCAGCAGACCGAAATACTCATAGTTATCAATGGCGGTCTGTACCAGCTTCAGTTCGTAATCCTCGGTCTCCTCGTTTTCGCCGTCCCGGTGGGACTCTCTCCACGACCGGGCAAATTCCATTACCGCCTCGCCGTCACGGGAGGGGTCAAAGGGGCGGTACTGCCAGCGGCCCTCCTGCTCCTTTTTAAAGCGGTTTACGAAATTTCGCTTGGACTGGTATTTTTTGCCCTTGAGCTCCATAAGCTGAGCGGGGTCGTAGATGTAGTCAAAGCCGTTTCGGTGCACGTGGGAGATGAATTTCCCCGGAAAATCCCGCTCGATTTCCTCCCTGCGGCATGGGCCGGCAAGGTAGATGGAGTAATTGAGCCCACGCTCTTTCGCGTCGGCCTCCAGAATTTCAACGGCGGGAGCGATGGGGCCGTCCCCATGAGGCATCATGTAATTTATGCGCCCCTGTTCGTCCACGCCGGAGGAACCGAAAAGAAATCCGTCCCGGACGCAGTACTTTGTGCCGAAAAAACCGGACCAAAGGTACATTACCGGGAAACAGCGGGTGCTCATCAGCTCGCCCGGGGCGTTAAGATAGGGGGTAAAAAGTTCTTTATCCGCGATGGTGACTTCTCTGAATTCAAGCATAGGTATAATCTTTCCCGCCGCGTCTGCGGCGTTTACCGAGTATAAATTTCACCTTGCCATTATACAAAAATCTGCCCGGCAAGTCAACGAATGGGCCGCCAAAGCGACAGGGCGGCCTCATTTTTCTCACAATTTTACCCGATTGCCGGGGAAATGTGTTTTCAAGGCGGTGCAACTGTGGTAAAATTGTTTAGATATGTCAGTATTTTCGCGCGCCGCGCCGAAGGAGTATAAAAATGATCGAGATCGTAAGCGAAAAAAATCTTGCCCAGTATGAGCAGTTTATAGCCTCCCACCCCAAGGGACATTTCATGCAGAGCATCATGTGGGCCAGACAGAAGCCCGAATGGCGCTGGCAGGCGATTATGGTGCGCCGGGATGACGGTGAAATCGCCGGCAGCTGCGCGGTGCTTATCCGCAAGGTGCCGGGTATGCCCTTTACGCTGATGTACGGCTGCCGCGGCCCTGTGTGCGATATACGGGACAAGGCGGTGATGGCGGAGCTTACGGAGGGTCTGCGCAAGCTGGCAAGGGAAAATAAATCCTACACTCTCAAGCTCGACCCGGACGTGGAGGCGGAGGACGTGCAGTTCTGGCAGGATATGCAGAGTCTGGGCTACAGGCTCCCACCCGCCGGCAAGAATTTCGAGGGCATACAGCCCCGCTTCGTTTTCAGACTTTACCTTGAAGGCCGCAGCAAGGACGAGCTTATGGCCTCCTTCGAGAGCAAGTGGCGCTATAATATCCGCCTGGCCGGACGCAAGGGAGTTACCGTTGAGATTGAAAACGAAAAGGGTCTGGATGAATTTTCCGACCTTATGCTCCAGACCGGCGTGCGTGACGGCTTTGTCACCCGCAAGAAGGAATATTTTGAAAACATGCTGAAAAATCTGGGCGACCACGCCCGGCTTTACATGGCCCGCTACGAGGGCCGCGCCATTGCCGGTACTCTGGCGGTGGCCTTCGGCGACAAGGTCTGGTATCTCTACGGCGCCTCTTCCAACGAGGACAGAAACCTTATGCCCAACTACCTGCTGCAGTGGGAGATGATATCCTGGGCACAGGAACTGGGAGCCAGAGTCTACGACTTCCGCGGCGTCTCCGGCGACCTTAGCGAGGACAATCCCCTCTACGGCCTGTACCGTTTCAAAAAAGGCTTCAACGGCAAATTCACCGAATTCGGCGGCGAGCTGGAAATGGTGCTCAGGCCCGGGGCGGCGGTGCTGGTAAAATATGCCCAGAAGGCCTTTATGTCAGTCAGACGGCTGGCCTATCTGGCAAAAAACCGCAAATAATTAAAAATTTTCCGAATATACTAAAGAAAGGCGATGGGACAATGAAGCAGTACATCGTTAGCGTGGAAGGCCTTCGTAGCAATGTAAAGGTCTGCCGCCAGATCGTAGGCGATAAAAAGATATACGCCGTGGTCAAGGGCAACGGCTACGGACTTGAGATCGGCCCCTTTGCCAAACTCCTGCGGGAGGAGGGCGTCACCGCTTTCGCCGTGACGGAGGTATTCGAAGCCAGGGCCCTGCGTGATCTGGGCATGGTTGAGGAGGAAATTCTCATGCTGCGCCCCACGGAGGACGCGGCGGAGCTGGGCGAGCTTGTAAATATGAGCGTTGTCTGCACCGTGGACAGCGCCGAGACCGCCATGGCTCTGGACGCCGCCGCCGAGCGGGCCGGCACCGTTGCCATGTGCCATATCAAAATCGACGTGGGCATGGGCCGCTATGGCTTTGAACCCGGGGAAATTGAAAAAATCAAGGCCGTTTACAGCAATATGCAAAAGGTGGCGGTCACCGGTATATATACCCACTTCCCCTCTGCCTTTTCCGATAAAAAGGGTACCCGCGCCCAGTTTGACACCTTTATGCAGGTGGTGGAGCAGCTCCGGGCCGCCGGCCTTGAAACCGGCTGCGTTCACTGTGCCAATTCCAGCGCCGCCCTGCGTTTTGACTACACCCGCCTGGACGCGGTGCGTCTGGGCAGCGCCCTGCTGGGCAGGCTGTCCTTCAGAGCCAAGAAAAATCTTGGTCTGGAAAAAATCGGCTACATGGAGGCCGAGGTGCGTGACGTGCGCTGGCTGCCCGCCGGCCGCAGCGTAGGCTACGGCAGCGTTTTCACAACCAAAAAACCCACCCGCGTGGCCATTCTGGACGCGGGTTACTACCATGGCTTCTGCGCGGAAAAGGGCAGGGATACTTTCCGCTTCAAGGACTGCGCCGTGGGCTGCCTGTCCCTTATAAAAAGATGGATTTTCGGGCAGAAAATATATGTTACCATTAACGGCAAAAAGGCCCGGGTGCTGGGGCATGTGGGCATGCTGCACACCGTGGCGGACGTTACCGACATCCCCTGCGAGGGCAGGGACGTGGCCCGTCTGGAGGTCAATCCTCTCATGGCAAAGGGAGTGCGCCGTCTTTACAGGTAAAACTTTATAAGGAGGACCGGCGATGGACAAAAACTATCCCCTCACACCGAAGGAAAGAAGGGATATGTGGCAGCGGATAGGCATCCGCCTTGCTGCGATTTGTCTGTCGCTGGTCTTTATTTTTGTTATTTTGCCGAAAATTTTCGGATTGCTGCTGCCTTTTCTGCTGGCGATACTTTTCGCCTTCGCGTCAAATCCGGCGGTAAAGGCGCTGACGGGCAAGCTGCGCCTGTCCACCCGAAAGCCGGTGACAGTGATGCTGCTTGTGGCGGGACTGGCGGGACTTTTCGCGGTGCTCCTTGGGGCGGTGTATACCGCGGTGGCGGATTTGCTGGAGCTGGCGGCAAGCTGGCAGTATCATTTCGGAAACATCCGGGAAAGTCTGGATATTATCGCCGGCCGCTTCAATATTCTGCCGGAGCGGGTGGACACCTGGCTGAGCGCGGCTGCGGACAGTTTTTTTGACCGGGCGCAGGAGCTTCTTGAAGCCTTCGCCGATCGCAGCAGGGACACCGCCGGCGGTCTTTTGTCCGGGGCCTCGGGCATTTTCATCGGCATAGTTACGTTTATTCTGGCGGCCTATTTTTTCACCGTTGACTTTACCCGTTTTCACGCCGGGGCGTCGAAAAAATTCGGCCGTGCCTTCATGCAGCGGCTCTACGCCCTGCGCCGCTCCTTCAGGGCCACCGTGGGCGGCTATATAAGACAGCAGTTTTTCCTGTCGGCCCTGGCTTTTGGAATAATGATTGTGGGTTTTCTGCTGCTGGGACAGAAATATCTGCTCCTTATCGCCCTTTTTGCGGCGGCGGTGGATTTTATCCCGGTGCTTGGCACAGGCACGGTGCTTATTCCGTGGGGGATAGTGTGCCTGCTTGCGGGCAGGTGGTCAAAGGGCGTGGCCATACTTGCTGTATGGGTGGTCATCAAAGGCACCCGTCTGCTGATAAAATCCCGCCTGCCCAAAACCAAAAACGTTCTCAATGCCCTGCAGGTCATCATTTTCATTTATGCGGGAATCAAACTGGGCGGCCCTCTGGGAGCGCTGTGGTGTCCCATTGCGGTGATGCTTATGGTGCAGATATGGCGCACCGGAGCCTTTGAAAAGACAAAAAAGGACTTCCTTATGGCCTTTCACGACCTTACCGCCCTGTGCAAAAGGCCTCAAAGCGGGCCGAAAGCGCAATAGTTTTCAAAATATTTAAGAATTCGAAACAATTATCGCATATAATACAGGCACAAAGATTTCACAGGAGCGTTTTTATGGATAACGAAAACCGTGATTTTCAGCCTCAGGCAGAGGAAATTTCCGAAAGCGAACTGCGCCGCCTCCGTGCCGAGCGCAGGCAGATACGCCCCGGCGCAGGCAAGGTTGCCGCGCTGTGCGTTTGCTGCGCCCTTTTCGGAAGCGTCCTTTCCGGCGCTGTGTTTTATTCTCTGAGCCTGTCTGAACGAAACAATGCTGTAAATTCAATATATGAAAACGTTGCCCCCGCACCGGCGGACACAAACGTTGCCCCTGCCCCCGAGGTACAGACTCCCCCGGCGGATACCTCTGCCGGCGAAAGCACCCCCGACCCCGCGCCCGCAGACCCGGTGAAGGTGCAGCCGCCTTCCGCCGGCACCACCGACGCCGACCCTCTGGCAAAGCCTGATGCGGCGGATGAACTTACCGCCACGGACGTCTATTACGCCTACGCGCCCTCCGTTGTGGGCATCACCACCGAGCTGACGTCCTCCGTAAACGTTTTCGGTCAGGTGTCCACCGCCACCGTTTCCGGCACGGGATTTTTCATCTCCTCCGACGGCTACGTGCTCACCAACGCCCACGTGGTGGAGGAAGCCCGCAATGTTACCGTCACCGACCTTAACGGCGTGGCACACCCGGCTGAAGTGGTGGGATACGACAGCGATTACGAGGTTGGCGTGCTGAAAATAACTTCCCCGGATGCCCTGCCCGCCGTCACCACCGGCAGTATCGACGATATTCTGGTGGGTCAGCAGGTGTATGTAATCGGCAATCCTCTGGGTGAACTGACCTACTCCATCACCCCCGGCATCGTCAGCGCCCTTGACAGAGATATAAACATCGACGGCACCGCCATCAACGCTTTCCAGATTTCCGCCGCTGTCAACGAGGGCAACTCCGGCGGCCCTGTGTTTGCCGAAAACGGCAAAGTGGTGGGCATCGTCACCGCCAAAAAGAGCGGCGTGGGCGTGGAGGGCCTTGGTTTTGCCATTCCCATCGACGAGGCTCTCAGCGTGGCAAACGACCTTATCGTAAACGGCTACGTCACCGGCAAACCCTATTTCGGCATTGCCTATGACGATATCGACAGCGCCATCATCAGCTATTACAACCTGCCCCGGGGCGTGTATGTAAAAAGCGTGGAGGAGGGCAGCTGCGCCCAGAAGGCGGGCATTGTCTCCGGCGACATCATCACCGCCGTTGACGACATCGCCACTCCCGACTCCGACGCGCTGAAATCCGCCAAGAAGAAGTATTCCGCCGGCGACACGGCTCAGATAACGGTGTTCAGAGGTACGGAAAGCCTGCAGCTGACCGTAACCTTCGACGAAGAACCCTTCAGCGCAGTAAGATAACAAAAACCTCCGAAAGGCGGCCTCACACAGGGATTTATACGCTCCAAACCGGATCTTTTTCCGCAATACTTCGTTAAAAAGCCACGGCAGGCGTCAGCCTTGCCGCGGCTTTTTGTCTTGTCCTGCGAAAAAATCTCTCGCTTTGGAGTGCAGGGCAGTTTTGAACATAAGATTTTTCTTCACAGCGGTCACCGGTGACCGCGGGAATACTTGATGTATTTCAAGGGAACCGGGGGGTGCTGTGGAGGAAAAGATTCATTCAAAACCGTGT
>JAFSIK010000007.1 GCA_017439805.1 Oscillospiraceae bacterium | reverse complement strand
GAAGGTTTTAACCATGTTCTCCAGGCAGCTGCCGGCCTCTTCCAGAGCGTTTTTCAGCTTGGTCATGGCGACCCACATCTGGTCCTGCATGGTGTTGGTGGTGCAGCCGCCGGTCTCGGGTTCCTGGGCGGTCATGCCGGATACAAAAAGGATGTTGTCGATAGCGACGGAGTTAGCGTAGATGGGGGTACCGGGGGCGACGTTGGGATAAACCTGCTCGACGCCTCTGATGACGCAGGGGTATTTTTTTACTACACTTGCTTCTGCCATTGATGTTTCCTCCTAAATAATTTTTTGGGCTTGAGCCCTTTTAGAATCAATGCCACCTTTCTTATTAAGCAAATTTTGTGCCAATCTTCGCTAAAAAAGGATAAAAAATAAATTTCTCTAAAAATATGCGAGTAATTTCAACAAAAAAATTTTTTTATGTATTTTTCTAACCTAAAAAATTTTTCTAATTTTGTAATTTATTAACAGCCCAAAGTTTGTGATTTGTTCACACGCTTGTTCACCGAAAACATACGTTCAGAAAACAAATGTTCTTTAAGCTGTTTTTGTGTTCATGATGTATTTAATTATGCTTCCGGAAAAACGCAGATGACATATAACTTCATAACCGACAATTATAGCCAATCAGAATATATTTATATTTAAATTAAGGTATTGAAAAAAATATTCTTTCGTCTAAAATATAGTTAAAGAAGGTGAAAATTTGTGGAAGAACGTACCAAAAACGTGCAAAATGAAGAGCTCGTTTTAAATTTCAGTTATGAGTTCAAAATGACAGGTCTTAGGATTGCGTACTTCCGCAAGGAAAAGGGCTGGACACAGGAAGAACTTGCAAACCGCATGAAAATGCAGACCAGCACAATAGGGGCCATTGAGGCGCCGAATATGGATAAAAAAATCAGTTTAAATACGCTGTTTAAATTTGCCAAGGTACTCGATGTGCCGGCCAGTAAACTGCTTGAATTTTAACTCTGCCTTAGGGAATAGGGCAGGGTTTTCTTTTTGCGTTTGTATTGTGGAAAGAAAAATTATCTTGATTTTGCCCATTGTCAAATTAAAGACTGCTTGATATAATAAGGCCGCATTATATCCACACAGAATATATTTATATTCAAAAAAGATGGTGTGACTGAGAAAGGCGGTGCGGCATTTTGAACAAAATCATTACAACTCCCGAAGAAATGAAAAATATTAACTCCATATTCAAGGGAGTCATGGATTTTGCCTTTGACGAATCCTGCATCATGGACAAAGACGGATATATACTTCACTGCTCAGAATCTTCGCCGCTGATTTGGGGAAGACCCAACAGCGAAAGCATCGGAATGCACATTACCGAACTTGATTCAGCATCTCCCTATCCGGAGCTGCTGGCCACCGGCAAACCGGTTTTGGGCAAGCTCCATATTATAAACGGTATGACATGTATTACCCACATGATACCTTTGTTTGATAAAGAAGATAAAATAATCGGCGCGTTTGGCGTCATCGTATTCCGTGGTGTGGAAAAACTTAAAAAGCTTATGCGCGACCAATCCTTCGACACCGGAGACCATTCCTCTAAGGATATATATGATCAACTCTCCCGGGCGGTTACCAATTATTCTCTTTCCGATTTCATAGGCAACACGCCTGATGTGCTGCGCATAAAGGAAATGTGCAAACGCTTTGCCAAATCCGACCATCCGGTACTTATCAGAGGCGAAACCGGCTGCGGTAAAGAGATTCTGGCCAGCGCCATACACGTGGAGCAGCATCCCAAAGGCAAGCGTCCGTTTATAAAAATAAACTGTACCGCAATTCCAGAAACCCTTTTGGAATCCGAACTTTTCGGACATGAAAAGGGAGCTTTTTCCGGTGCGTATACCACGAAGCGCGGCAAATTTGAGCTTGCCGGAGACGGCACTATACTCCTTGACGAGATAGGCGATCTTGATGTAAGTATGCAGAGCAAACTGCTGCGCGCCATAGAGGAAAAGGAATTTGAACGCGTAGGCGGAAACAACCTTATTCCGTTACGTGCCAGAATTATTGCGTCCACAAACAGTGATCTTGAAAACAAGATATTACAGGGAAAGTTCAGAAAAGACTTGTACTATCGCCTGAGTGTGCTTGAAATCAATCTTCCTCCTCTCAGAGAACGCAGAGGAGACATTCCTCTTATGGTGGAACATTTTCTCGTTCAGGCCGGCTCAACAAAGAAATTTTCAAAGGAAGCGATGGATGTATTGGAAGCTTACGACTGGCCGGGAAATGTGCGTCAGCTGAGAAACCTTGTTATGAAGCTGACTATTATGGTGCCGGATGATGCCGAGTGCTTCAGTGCAACGGATGTACGCGCTATACTAAACCGTCAGGACGGCAAGGTATCCGGTAAGGTTCAAAACATTGGGGCGCGTTTTGACGCGTCGAAAAAAGATGCTGTAATAAATGCTTTAAAAAGCTGCAACTACTGCATTTCCGATGCGGCCAGGGCACTGGGTATCAGCCGCGGAACGCTCTACAAGCGCATAAGAGAATACAATATCGACATTGTCAAATCTTATAAATAAACTCCAATTTTCAAACTTTATAACGACAGGGTTTTAATATCTCCAGAAATTTTTCTGGAGATATTTTTTGTGCTGAAAACAAAAAAGAACAGGTATGAAAAATCATACCTGTTCAAATGGTTAAAACGGTTATTGGTTTTATTTATTGGGCATCTGCCAGCCGTGATGGTCGGTGTGCAGCAGATGATGGGATTTTTCACCCAGAGGCGCACCCAGATATTCTTTATAAAGGGTCTGCACATCTGTGTTTTCGTGAGAGTAACGCACTGCGCTTTCGCTGTCCAGACGCCACAGCACGTTGCCGCGCACGTCTGCAAGCTCCGCACCGTCAACAATGGGCTGACCGCCGCCGCCGGCGCATCCGCCGGGACAGGCCATTATCTCAACAAAATCGTACTGAGCTTCGCCGCGCTTTACGGCCTCAATAAGCCTTCTTGCGTTGCCCAGACCGGAGGCAACGGCCACGCGTACGGTACCTGCTCCGGGGACTTCAAATTCCGCTTCCTTCCAGCCGTCCATACCGCGAACTTTGTAGAAAGCATCGGGGTCGGGGTTGGTGCCGGTGACGAGATAGTAAGCGGAGCGGAGTGCTGCATCCATAACGCCGCCGGTGGCACCGAAAATAACGGCGGCGCCGGTGCCGGAGCCAAGGGGAGAATCAAAATCTTCCTCAGGCAGCAGCTGGGGGATTATGTTGAGTACTCTGAGCATGCGTCCGAATTCCCGGGTAGTGATTACCACATCCACGTCCGGATCTCCGCAGGCGTCGTTCATTGTAGGAATTTCGCATTCGCTTTTCTTGGCGGTGCAGGGCATGACGGATACACAGAAAATTTTGTGGGGGTCAACGCCCAGCTTTTCGGCAAAGTAGCTCTTGGTAACCGCGCCGAACATCTGCTGGGGGCTCTTGGCGGTGGAAAGATTATCGGTAAGCTCGGGATACTGACTCTTCAGAAATCTTACCCAACCGGGGCAGCAGGAGGTATACATAGGCCAGCTGTAATCTTCCCTGTGGGTGAAGCGTTCCACAAATTCGGAGCCTTCCTCCATGATGGTCAGGTCGGCGCTGAAGTTGGTGTCAAAAACATAATTGAAACCAATACGGCGCAGGGCGGCAGCCATACGCTTGGGAGTTGCCGCCTCACGGCTGATGCCAAAGGATTCTGCCCATGCGGTACGCACCGCAGGAGCCACCTGTACCACGGTAATGATATCAGGGTCATCAAGGGCGTCAAATACCTTGCCGATGTCGTTTCTGGCCTGCAGTGCACCCACGGGGCAGTGGGTTATGCACTGGCCGCAGTAGGAACAGTCTGCCTCGCGTATGGCGCGGTTTCTGGAAACGTTTACAGAGGCCCGGGAGCCGGTGCCGGATACGTCCCAGATGTTCAGAGACTGAATTTTGTCGCATATCTGAATGCAGCGCATGCACTTGATGCACTTGCTCTCGGAGCGGATAAGGGGTGCGGTGTTGTCCCAGCGGTTTTCGGGGATGTTGTTTTTGAAGGGAACATCAAGAACGTTAAGTTCCATTGCAAGACTCTGCAGGGAGCAGTTGCCGTTTCGTGCGCAGGTGGGGCAGTTGCAGTCGTGCTGGGAAAGCATCAGCTGTACGTTTGTGCGGCGAGCCTTTCTGGCTCTGGGGCTGTTGGTGTGCACAACCATGCCGTTTTCCGCAGGGGTATTGCATGCGGCGGCAAGGCGGTCAACGCCTTCGATTTCAACCACACACACGCGGCAGGCACCTATTTCGTTAACGTCCTTCAGATAGCAAAGGTAGGGGATGGCGATGCCGGAGGCATTGGCAGCCTGAAGGATAGTGGAGCCCTCGGGCGCCGTAACAGTTTTTCCGTTTATAGTAAGAGTTACCATTTGTCGATCCTGCCTCCTCTGAACACGCCGAAGCCGTAATGATCGCAGCGCAGGCAGCGGGAAGACTCAAGGGTTGCGCCCTCGGTTGTCATGCCGCATTCCACGCACTCGAAATCGCCTTTTCGTTCGCCGGCCTCGCGGTCGACGGTGTTGACTCTTCCTCTGGGGGACAGGATAGATATCCTGGCGTTGGGGATCTCCACGTCAACATCAATGACATGATGGTATCCAAGATACTCATCAATATTGGCGGCAGCCACCTTGCCTACGGCTATTGCGCGGATAACGGTGGCAGGACCGGTGGCACAGTCGCCGCCGGCAAAGATCTTGTCGTTTTTAAAAATCTGGCCGCTGTTCATGGCTACGATAGCGCCGCGGTTTGTGGGGATGCCGGCGTTTTCGTAGATGGTGCTTTCGATTTTCTGACCCACAGCCATAATGACCAGGTCGGCGTCGATGCTTTCCTCGGGCATGTTGGCGTTAACGGGTCTGGGTCTGCCGGCGTCATCAAGAGCGCCGGGCAGCTGGGGTTTCATCCACAGACGGCAGGCGTTGCCCTCTGCGTCGCCCTCTATGCGGGAGGGAGCCTTCAGAGTAATCAACTCTACACCCTCGGCTACAGCGCCCTCTATTTCTATGGGCAGGGCGGTCATGTCAACACGTCTGCGGCGGTATACGCAGTAAACCTTCTTTGCGCCAAGGCGCATGGAGGTACGGCATACGTCCATTGCGACGTTGCCGCCGCCGATTACAGCCACAGTCTTGCCGGTAAGGTCGTATTCGGCGCCGTCGCCGATGTTTCTGAGCAGCTCAACGGCGGAAATTACACCGTTAAGATCCTCGCCGGGCAGGTTGGCCTTAACGTCAATGTGAGCGCCGATGGAGATGAATACGCTGTCGTAACCGGCGATGATCTCTTCCAGCTTGATATCGGTGCCTATATCGGTTTCGTACTGAACCTTAACACCGGTGGAGAGGATAGCGTCAATGTCTCTGTCCAGCATCTCTCTGGGGAATCTGTAGGAAGGAATGCCGTAGCGAAGCATACCGCCCAGTTTCTTGCGGCGCTCGTAAACGGTTACGTCGTGACCCATAAGCGCCAGATAGTACGCCGCGGAAAGACCGCAGGGGCCGCCGCCCAGAATAGCAATGCGCTTGCCGGTAGGCTCGGCATTTTGGGGAACGGGAACAACACCGGCGTTGTCAACAGCGTAGCGCTTGAGACCGCGGATGTTGATGGCGTCGTCGATCATCTGCCTGCGGCAGTGCATTTCGCAGGGATGCTCGCATATGTAGCCGCAGGTGACAGGGAAGGGGTTGTCCTTACGGATAAGGCGTACCGCATCGGCACATCTGCCTTCCTTGACCAGAGCGATATAACCGGGAATATCAACGTGAGCGGGGCACTGGAATACACAGGGAACGGGCAGCTCACAGGTTCCCAGACAAAGACCTTTTTCAATGTGCTCCTCAAAATCGTCTCTGAAGCCGTCAACGCAGGAAACAATCATCCTGGCAGCGTCATAGCCGATGGCGCAGTCAGCGCTGTCGGCGATGGCAACAGCGGTGCTGCGAATAAGATCTATTGTAGCAAGAGTTGCGCGTCCGTCCAGAACGCTCTCCAGCAGATCTTTTAACGTTCCGAGACCTACACGGCAGGGGACACATTTGCCGCAGGACTGGCTGTGGCACAGGGTAATAAAGCTCAGTGCCATGTCCACCGGACAGATGCCGGGAGGGCTGGCGACGAGTCTGCGCCCAAAGTCGTTATACAGCTCTTCCATGACCTGCTGGCTTTTGCCGCGGGTCATGATTTCAAGTCTGCTCATATACTCACCTCAGTTTTGTGGATAAAATACCAGTGTAAAAACAGATATTTGATATAGAATAACATATTTTCTAAACAACTGCAAGTTATGTATTGAATTGATTTCATTTTCAGACATTTGAATAGTATTCAAAGAAAGATAGAGTAATATTTTGTCGGAAACATAGATATGTCAAAAAAATAACACGGGACGAAGTAAAATTCGTCCCGTGCAAGGATCTTTTTAAGTTATCTGAGGGTTACCAGAAGTTCTCCGGCCTTTACGCTCTGGCCGATGGAAATAAGCACCTGCTCCACGATGCCGTCACGGGCGGCAACCACGCTGGTCTCCATTTTCATGGCCTCGATAATGGCAAGCACCTGGTTTGCCTCAACGGCGTCTCCGGGTTTAACATTGACTTTGGAAACCATACCGGGGATGGATGCGCCCACCTGGCTTTTGTCATCGGGATCGGCCAGTACGGCGGCTTTTACGGTGGAAGCGGCTGTGGGATCGGGAACTGCGACCTCGCGGCGCATACCGTTAAGTTCAAACTGAACGTTTCTGGTGCCGTCCTTGTTAAGGTCGCCCAGACCCAGATATTTGATGACAAGAGTCTTGCCGTCCTCGATGTTTATCTTGGTGGTCTCACCGATATACATTCCCTTGAAGAACACATGACTGCCCATACGGGTGATGTAGCCGTATTCCTTGCGGTGCTGGCTGTATTCCTCAAATACCTTGGGATACAGACACCAGGAAATAATATCCCGGTTTGTGGGATTGGCCTGGAATTTTTCGACCTGCTTTTTGGCATCATCAAAGTCGATGGGGTCAAGAAGTTCGCCGGGGCGGCAGGTTATGGGGGCTTCACCCTTGAGAACCACCTCCTGCAGACCTTCAGGCTGGAAACCCCAGGCAGGCTGACCCATCATACCCTTGAAGTAGGATACGACAGAGTCGGGGAAGGAAAGGCTCCGGCCTCTTTCGATGATGTTTTCGGGGGTAAGGTCGTTCTGTACCATAAAGATGGCCAGATCGCCAACCATCTTGGAGGAGGGGGTGACCTTTACAATATCGCCCAGCATGTCGTTTACGGTCTTGTACATCTCCTTGACCTCGTCAAAGCGGTGACCCAGACCGATGGATTCCACCTGAGGACGCAGATTGGTGTACTGACCGCCGGGTATCTCATAGCGGTAAATGTCGGTAACGGGAGTCTGCAGACCGCCGGTGAAGAAACTATACCTCTTTCGAACATCGGTCCAGTAATCGGTAAGCTCCTGCAGCCTGTCAAGCTTAAATCCGGTGTCGCGCTCGGTGCCTTCAAGAGCGGCCACCAGGGCGTTCATGGAGGGCTGGGAGGTGAGGGAGGACATGGAGGAAATGGCGGTATCAACAATGTCCACCCCGGCCTCAGAGGCCATCAGCAGCGCCGCGACCTGATTGCCGCTGATGTCGTGGGTGTGCAGATGAATAGGCAGACCCACTTCGTTTTTAAGAGCGGTAACCAGTTTCTTTGCGGCATAAGGCTTGAGCAGTCCGGACATGTCCTTGATGCAAAGAATATGAGCCCCACGCTTTTCAAGCTCCTTTGCCAGATCGACGTAGTATTTAAGAGTGTACTTATCCTTTTTCTCGTCCAGAATATCGCCGGTATAGCACAGAGTGGTCTCACATATCTTGCCCTGTCTGAGCACCTCGTCAATGGCAACTTCCATACCGGGCAGCCAGTTGAGGGAGTCGAAAATTCTGAAAACATCGATGCCGCCCTTTGCGGCCTCAGCCACAAAAGCGCGGATAAGGTTATCGGGATAGTTTGCATAACCTACGGCGTTGGCGCCGCGCAGCAGCATCTGGAAGGGGATGTTGGGGATACGCTCGCGCAGCATATCCAGACGCTCCCAGGGAGATTCATGCAGGAAACGGTAAGCCACGTCGAAGGTGGCGCCGCCCCACATTTCCAGAGAGAAGCAGTCCGCCAGAATGTCGGCAGTACCCTCCGCACCCTTTACCATGTCGCGGGTACGAAGTCTGGTACCGAACAGGGACTGGTGGGCGTCACGCATGGTGGTGTCGGTAATGAGCAGCTTTTTCTGGCTGAGCACCCAGTCCTTGACAGCTTCGGGACCTTTTCTGTCCAGAATTTGCTTGACGCCGTCGGGTATGGGGCGCTTGGGCTCGGGATAGCGGGGGTCCTCAAAGCGTTCGCGTTGATAATCAGGCTCGGTGACCTGAATATTTGCGATGTACTTGAGCACGCGGGTGGCTCTGTCTCTGGAATCCTCAAACTCAAACAGCTCTGGGGTGTTGTCAATAAACTTGGTGTGGCAGGTGCCGACAAGAAACTCCGGTCGCATCAGAATGTTGGTGACGAAGGGAATGTTGGTCTTGACACCGCGGACGTGCACCTCGTTTACGGCGCGGGCTGCTTTGCGGCAGGCGCCTGCAAAGGTGTTGTCCCAGGTGGTGACTTTTACCAGCAGGGAGTCGTAGTAGGGGGATATAACGGAACCTGTGGCAGCGTTGCCGCCGTCAAGACGGACACCGTAGCCGCCGCTGGAGCGGTAGAAAGTGATTTTACCGCTGTCAGGGGCGAAATTGTTGGCGGGGTCCTCGGTGGTTACTCGGCACTGAATGGAGTAGCCGTTGATGTTAAGATCCTCCTGACAGGACAGACCAATTTCAGGGCAGGAGAGAGGCTGACCGGAGGCAACCAGAATCTGAGCACGTACAAGGTCAATGCCGGAAACCATCTCAGTTACGGTGTGCTCGACCTGAATGCGGGGGTTCATTTCTATGAAATAGTGGCTGCCGTCTCTGTCCACCAGAAACTCCACGGTACCGGCGTTTACATAGTTTGCGGCCTTGGCAATTTTCACCGCGTCCTCGTGGACTTTTCTGCGGGTTTCGTCGCTGATAGAAAAAGCGGGAGCGAATTCAACTACTTTCTGGTATCTGCGCTGCAGAGAGCAGTCGCGCTCGCCGATGTGGTAAACGTTGCCGTATTCGTCGGCAAGTATCTGTACCTCGATATGCTTTGGCTCGACTACATATTTTTCAATGAAAATATCGTCGTTGCCAAAAGCCTTTTTGGCCTCGTTTTTAACAAGCTCAAAAGCAGTAATGACCTCGTCATCGCTGTCACAGCGGCGCATACCGCGTCCGCCGCCGCCTGCGGCGGCCTTCAGAATGACGGGATATCCGTAGCTTCGCGCTTTTTCCAGAGCTTCCTGTGCGTCTTTGAGAGGCACAGAGTCGCCGGGTATGACGGGTACTCCGCAGGACAGCGCAAGCGCCTTGGCGTTAAGCTTGTCGCCCATTTTATCAAGCACGTCGGAGGGAGGGCCGATAAAAATAATACCGTTTTCCTCACAGGCTCTTGCGAAATCAGCGTTCTCAGACAAAAAGCCGTAGCCCGGATGAATCGCATCAACATGATGCTTTTTCGCCAGAGCGATGATTGCGGGAATGTCAAGATAAGCGCCCAGAGGACTCTTGTTGTCGCCGATAAGATAGGCCTCGTCGGCGCGGGTACGGAAAAGACTCAAAGTATCCTCGTTGGAATACATTGCAACGGTGTGCAGGCCAAGGTCATAGCATGCACGGAATATACGCACGGCAATCTCACCGCGGTTTGCGGCAAGTACCTTTTGAATTTCACGGTGTGCCATATATTCAGCCTCCTTGGGGAAAAGTAATCAGATATTGCTCCTTACTGTCAGAAGGAAATCTTCACTGCTGACGCTTTTTGCGCCGGGGCACATAAGAGCCAGGTCATTTGTCATAACGCCGCCTTCGATAGTCTTTACGCAGGCGCTTTCAAGCGCCTTTGCAAAATCCACAAGAGCGGTGTTGCCGTCCAGTTCGCCTCTCTTTTTCAGGGCGCCGGTCCATGCAAATATTGTGGCCACGGGGTTTGTGGAAGTGGTTTCGCCCTTCAGATGGCGGTAATAATGTCTGGTAACGGTACCGTGGGCAGCCTCGTATTCAAAACAGCCGTCGGGACTTACCAGAACGCTGGTCATCATAGCCAGAGAGCCGAAAGCAGAGGATACCATATCGCTCATAACGTCGCCGTCATAATTTTTCAGCGCCCATATCATGCCGCCCTCGGAGCGCATGACTCTGGCAACGGCATCGTCTATAAGAGTGTAAAAATAGGCGATGCCCGCCTTTTCAAATTCAGCTTTATACTTTGCGTCGTAAATTTCCTGGAAGATGAATTTGAAGGTCTGGTCGTATTTCTTGGAAATGGTGTCTTTGGCGGAAAACCACAGGTCCTGCTTTGCGTCAAGGGCAAATCGGAAGCAGGCCTCGGCGAAAGATGCTATGGAGCTGTCCTTGTTGTAGTTGCCCTGCAGAACGCCGCCGCATTCAAAATCATAAACGGTTTCTCTGAAACAGGAGCCGTCCTCGCCGGTGAATACCAGCTCGGCCTTACCGGGGCAGGTGGGGCGGTACTCGGTGGCCTTGTAAATGTCGCCATAGGCGTGGCGGGCGATGGTGATGGGTCGGGTCCAGGTGCGCACGTAGGGTTTGATGTTGTTTACGATTATGGGAGTGCGGAAAACAGTGCCGTCAAGGGCGGCGCGGATTGTGCCGTTGGGGCTTTTCCACATTTCTTTCAGAGAGTATTCCTCCACCCGCTGCTGATTGGGGGTGATGGTGGCACACTTTACGCCTACGCCCAGCCTTTTGATGGCGGCGGCAGCTTCGTGTGTAACGTTGTCGCCGGTTGCGTCACGGTTGGGCAGACCAAGGTCATAATACTCGGTGTTCAGTTCGACATAAGGGGCCAGCAGAGTGTCCTTTATCATTGCCCAAAGGATTCGGGTCATTTCATCGCCGTCAAGTTCGGCAATGGGATTCATTTTGATAAGGCTCATTTTGCGTTTCTCTCCTTGTACCAGTTCATAAGGCAGCCGGCCAGCAGAATCTCGCGCTCACCCTGTGTAAGCTCGCCAACGGAAAGGGTTATTTTTTCCGCTTTGCCGCCGCTGACGGCATAGGCTTCAAAGGTGCTTTCTCCGGCGGCAATGGCGGCGCGGATACCGGGGACGAATACGTAATCGCTGACTTCAAGTGTGAACTCATCGGCTGTGGTAAAGGGCATCATGCCCCAGTTGATGCAGTTGGAACGGTAACGTTTGGTGGCGAACTCATAGCATATATTGGCGCCGCCGCCAAGAACTCTCTGGCAGGAGGCGGCCTGTTCTCTGGCAGAGCCGTCACCGGGTCTGCGGGCAAAAACACAGGAGGCCACAGCGGTATTTTTAACAGCTTCTTCGCCGAAACCGGCGGCTTTCAGCACGGCGATGATTTCACCGTCGTTATTACCTGCGCGGCGATTGGCCTCAATGGCGGCAATATCCTTGGCCCGGGACACATACTGGGGGTCTCTGCGTGACAGGGCGAAAGTAGCCAGTTTCATGGGGTTGGAGCGATAAGAGGAGGTCTCGCCGGAGGGGATAAGCTCGTCGGTGGTGGTGACCTCGTCGTGAATAACGCTGGCCAGTTTCAAAAGGAGATTGTCTTCCAGAGCGGGGATTTCGGGCCAGGGAACGATGTTGGGACCCAGAGCAAGCTCTTCTTCGGGAACAGCCTTGCCGAAACCCTGATATACACGCACTTTGTAGGCGCTGTCATCATAGCCCACGGAGGGTGCGGGCATTTCATAATCGATTTCGGTGGCGGGAGTCAGCACGCCGCCATTTCTGGCGGTGGCGGCAATGGAACGGGAGTCCATCAGCATAACGGCGGAAAGCTGTCCGTCGCCGGGACGGGAGCCTTCTCTGTTGGGGAAGTTTCGGGTGGTATGGCGAATGGACAGGCCGTTGTTTTTGGGAACGTCGCCTGCACCGAAGCAGGGGCCGCAGAAGCAGGGCTTGATAACGGCGCCGGACTGCAGCAGTTTTTGCTGTACGCCGCTGGCCATGATTTCAAGGCTGACGGGAATACTGGAGGGATAGACGGACAGGCTGAAGCGTCCGTCGCCCATGGCACCGCCGTCAAGAATTGCCGCGGCCTCGGCCATGTTGGAGTACATACCGCCCGCGCAGCCTGCAATAACACCCTGGTCAAGATGCAGCACGCCGTTTTTCACGCAGGAGGTGAAATCGGGTCTGAAGCCGGCAATTTCCTCTGCGCGCTTTTCGGCTTCACGTAGCATATCGCCGGGGTTTTTACGGAACTCATCAATAGTGAAAGCCTCGCTGGGATGGAAGGGGAGAGCGACCATGGGTTCGATTTTGCCCAGATCAATCTTAATCATAGCGTCGTAAACGGCGCCTTCCTGCAGCTCCAGATTCCTGTATTCAGCGCCTCTGCCGCGAACGGTCAGATACTGCTCAGTCTTTTCATCGGTAATCCACACGGATGACAGGCAGGTGGTCTCGGTGGTCATAACGTCCACACCAAAGCGGAAATCCATATCCAGTCCGGCAACACCGGGACCGGCAAACTCCAGAACCTTATTTTTTACAAAACCGTTTTTGTAAACTTCGCCGCACATAGCGATTGCAACATCGTGAGGACCTACACCCCTGCGTGGAGAGCCTTCCAGCCATACCAGCACAACACCTGGTTTGGCAATGTCGTAGGTGTCGCCCAGAAGCTGGCGGACGATTTCCGGACCGCCTTCGCCAACGCCCATGGTGCCAAGAGCGCCGTAACGGGTGTGACTGTCGGAACCCAGTATCATCTTGCCGCAGCCTGCCGCGGCCTCCCGTGCGTACTGGTGGATAACAGCCATATTTGCGGGGACGTATATACCGCCGAACTTCTTTGCGGCGCTAAGTCCGAAAGCATGGTCATCGGCGTTGATTGTACCGCCCACGGCGCAGAGGCTGTTGTGGCAGTTGGTAAGTATATAGGGGACGGGGAAGCGCTTAAGTCCGCTGGCAGAGGCGGTCTGTATGACGCCGACATAAGTAATGTCGTGTGAAATAAGGGCGTCAAAGCGCAGGGAAAGTCCGCCCTCCGCAGAGCTGTTATGCTCTTTAAAAATGCGGTAGGCAATGGTTTTTTCTCTGCCTTCGGTGTCTGCCTGGCAGGGAACGGGAAGCCCCTTTTGTATTTTTACATTATTATTTATAAGTTCCATTCTTAATCACCTTGCATCAGTATAGCATAATCACTATGGATTTCAAGAATTTGTTGTTATTTTCGAATAAAATCAGAACATTTCCTGCAAAACCGCCCAATTTGTGGCCAATAATTGTGAAAAAAGCTATACAAAATTGCATAATTTCAACTTTCGACTTGCATTTGCTCCGCCGGTCATTTATAATTGGCAATATCCCCTGAAGAATTGAGGTCGATACAATGCAGGATTATCTGTTGCAGCAGCTGTGCGGCATACTCAGAGATGAGTATTCCATTGGAGAGGAAAACTTCAGAAGCAGCGATATTAAGCGCGGACTTCGAAATGCGGATGGCACCGGTGTTCTGGCCGGCGTTACCCGTATTGGCGATGTCCAGGGTTACCGTATGGAAAACGGTGTGCGTATGCCCGCCGAAGGCCATCTCTATTATCGCGGCATTGACCTTAACGATATAATTGATGCCCATGTAAATGAAAATACTTTTGGCTTTGAGGAAGTATCCTACCTTTTGCTTATGGGCAGGCTGCCCTATGCAATGGAGTACGACCTTTATAACGAGGCTCTTTCCAGAGCACGTCAGCTGCCCTCGGACTTTTTCCAGGACAAAATTCTTAAAGCGCCAACCTCCGATATTATGAACGGTCTGGCCCGCAGCGTTCTGGCACTTTACTCCTACGACAAAAAACCCGATGATACTTCTCTTGAAAATATCATGCGCCAGTCCATTGAACTTATCGGACGTTTCCCCACCATTGTGGCTAACACCTACGCTGTTAAACGCCATATTTTCGACGGTCGCTCACTCTACATACATAATCCAAAGGAAGAGCTTTCCGTTTCCGAAAACTTCCTGCGTATGCTTCGCAAGGATAAAAACTATACCGACAGGGAAGCGAAGCTTCTGGATATTATGATGATTATCCACGCAGAGCACGGCGGCGGTAATAACTCCGCCTTTGTCTGCCGAGCCCTGTCCTCCAGCGGCACCGACACCTACAGTGCCATTGCCGGCGCAGTAGGCGCTCTCAAAGGCCCTCTGCACGGCGGTGCCAACGCCAAAGTGCTGCAGATGTTCAAAAACATAAAGGACAACGTTTCCGATACCGACAGCGATGAAAAGCTTACCGAACATCTGCGGAAAATAGTCTCCGGCAAGGCCAATGACGGCTCCGGCAAGATTTACGGCCTGGGCCACGCGGTATACACCCTGTCCGACCCCCGTGCGGTGCTTATCAAAAAGTACGCAGGCGAGCTTGCGCAGGAAACCGGCAACGCCGATGATTTTGAGCTGATGATGCGAATCGAAAAACTGGGCAAGCAGGTTCTTTGCGAGGCAAAGGGCGAGGATATGACCATCTGTGCAAACGTTGATATGTACTCCGGTCTGGTTTACAGCATGCTGGGTATTCCCGAGGAACTTTTCACGCCCCTTTTCGCAATTGCGCGAATTGCCGGATGGTGCGCACACCGTTTGGAAGAAGTAATGACCGGCGGACGCATCATGCGCCCTGCATACAGGGCAGCGGTAAATCACGGGGATTACATCCCGGCAACCCGCAGACATATTTCTCCCTACACCGGCTCGAAAAAATAAAAGAAATCCCCGGAGGTTTATCCTCCGGGGATCAATTTTTGCTAAGCAGGATTTATTTATCCATACAGCCGGCGCAGGCGCGGCAGCGATCCATATCGGTGCAGCCCTTTTCGGCATCCCAGAACTTCTCGGTCATTTCTGCCCACTTGGCGGCGGCATCGTCGCACTTTCCGGCCAGATCGTCTACGTTTTCGGGGCTGATCATGTCGGTGGAGCGTGCGCCGGAGTTCTTTACAATCTTGCGCAGCTTATCGGGGTTGTCCAGCAGGGGACAGGGGCGCAGGTGGTTTTCGTTGAAAGGCTGGCCGGCTCTGTAAGCCTGGAACAGAGGAGCCTTGTAAGCCTCCAGCAGAGTGCTGGTCTTGATGTTGCGGTCAGCATAGTGAATGAAGGCGCAGGGCTCGATGTCGCCGTTGGCGTTGATGTGCAGATAGCTCTTGCCGCCGGCAATGCAGCCCTTGACGAATTCGCCGTCGTTCCAGAAGTCAAGAGTAAACAGAGGTTTGGTCTGTCTGAAATCGCGGATCTTCTCCAGCATGAATCTTCTCTGCTCGGCGGAGACCATCAGTTCGGGAACGGCATCGTTGCCGACAGGCATGTAAGTGAACAGCCACAGGAATTTGGCGCCCCACTCTATCATGGAGTCAAAATATTCCTCGCTGCCGATAACTTCACAGTTCTTGCTGGTATAGCAGGAAGAAATTCCGAACAGAAGCTTGCGCTCCTTGAGCAGCTTCATGGCACGCATGATGCCCTGGAAAGTACCGGCGCCGCGGCGGGAGTCGGTGGCTTCCTCATAACCCTCAACGCTGATGGCGGGCACGAAGTTCTTCACGCGCAGCATCTCATCGGCAAATTCCTCGTCAATGAGAAGACCGTTGGTGAAGGACAGGAACATACAGTCGCTGTGCATTTCACACAGGGTGATGATGTCCTTTTTGCGAACCAGAGGCTCGCCGCCGGAATAGATGTAGAAATAAGTGCCAAGTTCCTTGCCCTGGGTGATGATGCTGTCCAGAGTTTCAAGGTCCATGTTCAGCTTGTTGCCGTACTCGGAAGCCCAGCAACCGATGCACTTGAGGTTGCATGCGGAGGTGGGGTCCATCAGAATGGCCCAGGGCACGTTGCAGTTATGCTTCTGTGACATTTCCTTTTGTTTTTTCAGACCCATAACCGAGGCATTGATGGCCCAGTTGTTGAATGCGACCTTCATCTGACCCTCGTCAATATCTTCAAAGAGGCTCAGGAAGAACTTGTTCCAGTTACCGTTGGGCTCGTTGAAGATATTTTCAATGGCACTGAGATGACCGTTCATGAATTTGCCGCCGGTGAACTCCTTGGCCATATTGATGACCTTGGGTGTGTTCTTGACGGGATCCTTGGCCAGGAAGTCATAAGCCTTTTTAAGACCGAGAACTTTCAGCTTGTCTTCGATTCCCATTTTAAAATCCCCCTAAGAGTATAGTTTGATAGTTTGAGAATAACGAATAATTTTTGCTAAAAAAACAGACAGATTCTAAAATCTGTCTGTTTTTTAGGCAATGATATAAAATCGATTAATAATAAAAAGGTCAAATATTGCGGTTGTTAAAATCATGTTTTCAAAAGGTTAAAAGTATGTTCAGATTTCCGCCAGAGACTTAAGCTGCAGCGTGATGCTTTCGATAAAAAGAGGGCCGAGAGTGAATACTTTTGAGTCCAGCTGGGTTTTCATTCCGTTTGCCATCCATTCGTCAATGACACCCAGAATGGTGTACTTCTGCAGCTGCACAACAACGGCGATGTCTTCTTCGGAAGCATCGGTGCCGTCCGCGCAGAATCGAACCAGACCCTCGACAAAAATCTGGGAGATTTCCGCCAGATACTTGGTCAGCAGCTCGCGGCTCATGGAGGTGTAAATATTGTGCAGCAGCTTTTTGTTTTCCGAGCAGAAAGTCATGATATAAGTAAAGTTTTCCTGCCAGGTGTTGCTGGCCCAGTCGAGAGGCTCGCTTGTGGACGCGGCATCCTTAAAAACCTCTTCCGTAAGGGAATAAATATCCTCAAAGTAATAGTAAAAAGTATTGCGGTTTACGCCGCAGTCTTCAACTATCTGCTTGACAGTAATCTTGTGCAGGGGGTGTTCGTTTAGCAGTTTAATAAACGACTGCATTATTGCTTTCTTGGTAAACTGAGGCATAGGATCACCTTTCGATACGGTTCTTGACAGCGGTGTAAGCGTCGGACAGGGGCTTTTTTATCTGACACATTTTATCTGTGCAGTTGGTACATTTCAGCGTGTCATTGGACTCGGACCAGAAGCGCTCCGGGTGGCCGGCATAAACAACTTCCCACCTTATCAGAACAACACAGGCCATAAAAAACAGGCTCCAGCTGAAAAAACTTGGCATAGCAAGCATGGGGGTATAGATCATAAAATGTCCCCAATCGAATATGCGGCAGTTTACACAGCAGCGGTTTTTCATGAAAAACGTTTGGAAGGGACAGAAAACCAGCATACAGAAAAGGTCAAATACGTAATAAAGAAAGCTAAGCAGCAGAAGCTCCGCAACCGTGATTATATCCAGTAGATAAAGAATGGCGAATATAGCGTTGAAGCACAGCCAACACAGCATAACCAGCCAGGCCTTAATATTCATCTTTGTTACGAATTTGTACAGTTCCCCTTCATCATAGGGCTGAATGGGGGGAGAATAGGTTTCCCGCAGGATCTTTCTTCCGCTCATGGATATTCGCACTTTAGGGATAAGGTGGGTGACCATTCCCAGCATTAAAAACGCCCAAAGTATATGCCGGATTCCCAAACTGCCGTGGAAAAAGGGCAGTTTAACAAATCCTACAAGAATATCTTTGTGGAAGAAATAAAGCTCTGCAATAAAAAGCAAAATGGCGCACCGCAGGATAAACATCCCGATGTATTTCAGAAACATTTTGCTTTTTGGCTTTTTAATCTTCAATAAAATCACCGAATAAAAAATTTCTGAAAAGCATTATATTATATTTTATCCTTGAAATTCAACCGCCAATTTGGTTTCTGTAAACTTTTCCGCCGCAAAACAGTCATAATACATCCGTATTGTCGCAAAATATTTTCAATGATTTTATCGGAGGACAGCCAAATGAAAGTAAAAATCAAAATTCTTGCTGCGTCTGCGGCGTTGGCAGTGCTGATGTGCGGATGCGCGGGTAAAAAAGCCGACACAGCGGAGCTTACCGTGTTTTACGGCGGAGAGGGAAGCGCTCTGCAGATGGAAAAAACCTATGTGCAATCCATCACTCCGGATACTGTTTTGCAGAGTCTGCAGCGCCGCAGCGTTATCCCGGAGGGCATACAGTGCAACAGCTTCGGCATTTCCGAACCAAATGAAAACGGACGGGTTACCATATATCTGGATCTTACAGACAAAATTGCCAGAGCAATGAAGCGCACCGGCTGTCAGGGTGAGCGGACAATGATAAACGCTATCGTAGACACCTATCTTAACGCCTATGACGCCGATGAAATCGTTATTTCCGTAAACGGAGCAGAGCTGGATTCCGGCCGCTGTCGCTACTCTAATCCCATTAGCATGAGCGGAGTATAAAAAATTTTGTGTTAATTTTTCGTTAATATTGCATGCGGCGACAAAGTTTGCTATAATCCACCCCGGAGATGATAGGAATTGGAAGCTGCCAAGCATTTCATAAAGCGCTGCGGCGTGTATATACTGACGTTTTTAAAGTGGATTGCAGTTGCCTGTGTAGTTGGCACGGTTATCGGCTTTGTGGGTACTGTTTTCGCCGTGCTCATAGGCTTTTTCACCGGACTGCGGGCGGATAATCCATGGATACTTTTCACCCTGCCGGTCATCGGCGTGGCAATTGCGCTGCTTTATCGCGCAATGGGCGTCAAGGAGGACGAAGGCACAAACCTTGTCCTTATGTCCATCAGGACTCACAAAAAAGTGCCTCTGAACATGGCCTTTCTGATTTTCACAACAACCGTGCTGACCCACCTGGGCGGCGGCTCCGCCGGCAGGGAAGGCGCGGCGCTGCAGTTGGGCGGCAGTCTGGCGGCATTTTTGGGCAAAATCTTCAAATTTGAGGAAAAGGATGTCCACGTTACCACAATGTGCGGTATGAGCGCAGCTTTTGCGGCAGTGTTCGGCATGCCGCTGACGGCAGCGGTATTCTCAATTGAGGTCATCAGCATCGGCATCATGCACTACAGCGCTATCGTGCCCTGTGTGTTTGCGTCCATAATCGGATTCAATATATCCAGAGGCCTTGGCCTTGCACCGGAAAACTTTGCCATAAGCGGCGTGCCCGAGCTTGGGATTAAGAAACTGGCTCTTGTCGTTGTGCTGGCTCTGCTGTGCGCGCTTTTGAGCATAATCATGTGCCAGGTCGTTAAAAAAACCGGCTGGCTCAGCCGTAAACTCATTAAAGTTCCGGAGCTTCGGGCGGCAGTTGGCGGCGTTTTGATTATTGCACTTACCTTTATAGTTGGCAGCCGGGATTATAACGGCGGCGGTATGCATATTGTTATGGCCGCCCTTGAGGGCAACGCCTTTGCCGGTGCTTTCGTGCTGAAGATAATTTTCACTGCAATAACCCTTGGATTCGGCTTCAAGGGAGGCGAAATTGTCCCGGCGTTTTTCATCGGCAGTACCTTCGGCTGCGTTGTGGGGCCTCTGCTGGGACTGGACCCATCCTTTGCCGCCGGTATCGGCCTTGTTGCCATGTTCTGCGGCGTTACAAACTGTCCTCTGACCTCAATTTTGCTCAGCATTGAGCTTTTCGGCAGTCAAGGCGTTTTGTACTTTGCCGCAGCGGTAGCTGTAAGCTATATGATGAGCGGTCACTTTGGACTTTACAGCAACCAGAAGCTCATTTACTCCAAACTTAAAGCGGAATACATAGACAGGGAAGTCGGAACATAAAAAACAGGCTGTGCTTATGCACAGCCTGTTTTAATTTGTCTTATCAGCCAAGCTTGGCCTGAGCCTTCTGCATGAAGCGCTCGGAATCAACAATGAACCGGTGATGTATACCGTGTCCTACCTGACCCTTTTCGTCATAAGCGGATACGCTGAAGATGATCTCCTTGCCGTTTACGGCGGTGACCTCGGTCTCTGCCCAGACTTTCATGCCGATGGGAGTGGCGGCAGTGTGAGCCACGTCAAGCTTGGTGCCGACGGTGGTTTTGCCTTCTTCAAGATAGGGAGAAAGGCTTGCCGCGGCGGCGCTTTCCATCAGACCGATCATCATGGGGGTTGCAAAAACCTCCAGAAGGCCGGAGCCTACGGCGCCTGCGGTGTTTTCGAAAACTACGGTTACTTCTTCTCTGCCTTTGGTTCCTACGGGAATTTCCATTTCAATTACCTCCGGATATATGTTTTGCCTTATTTGACTCGTTTGTTTTTGGTGTATATTGCCGCCAGACCCTTAAGGGTAAGATAATCGTCCTTTGTTATCTGCTTTGTGCAGTAAGGGACAATGGCGCCGGCGAAGGCACCGGTGGCGACGATGCTTTTAATGTTTTCTCCCAGTTCCTTTTCAATCCGGTCAATCATTCCGTCCACCATGGATGCCATGCCGTAGACCACACCGCTTTTCATACATTCCTCGGTGTTGGTGCAGATGGCATTTTTGGGAGCCTCCAGAGTTATCTGATTGAGCAGGGAAGCACTGCTGGACAGGGCTTTCATTGAAATGTCCAGCCCCGGAGCGATGGAACCGCCCAGATAATTGGATCTGGCATCTATAACAGAGAAGGTGGTGGCGGTGCAGAAATCAATTATAACCATAGGCGTGGGATACTGCGCCAGAGCGCCTACCGCACCGGCCACAAGGTCGCTGCCCAGCTGAGCGGGGTTGTCTATAAGGATGTTCAGACCGGTTTTGACTCCCGCACCCAGAACAAGAGCTTTCTTGCCTGTGAGCATTCTGAGAGCCTCCCGTAAAACAGGAGTAAGCCTGGGAACAACCGATGAAATTATGACACCCGAAAACTCAGAGCAGCCTACCGCGTGAAAATCCAGAATGGATTTTACCGTCATGGCGTACTCGTGCTGGGTTTTATTAACGTCCGTGGAAATGGTAAAGACCAGCTGCAGCTTGCCGTCCTTGATGCAGCCGATGGTCATATATGTGTTTCTGATATCCGCCGCGATGATCATATTATCACCTTACATAATTTTTCCGAGTTTAACAATGCGGGCCACAACGGGAGAAAGGACAACATTGATAATGAACTCAATGAGGAAATTTACACCGGTAAGGCCCAGGATAACGTAGCTGAGCAGCTCAGCGCCGCCGGCCCAGGATACGAGAATGTCGTGGTAGAACAGGGCGAGGGCAGCGCAGAAAATGCCGGTGTTTACGATGGGGCAGCTGATGGCGCCTATAATAACGCCCAGATAGGTGCGGCCCAGATATTTCTTGGCTCTTTTTTTGCGCTTTTTAGCGGTCTTTTTGTCGGCGGCAACAGGCTCAGCCTTTGCCCAGTCCTCTGCGGCCGCATCAGCAGCCTTCTGTCTTTCTGCCTCGGCAGCTGCGACGGCTTTCTTGCTCTTGGCGATGGCGGTGTAAAGAAGACCTGCCACAAAGCCTGCCGCGATGCCCTTTACAAGGCAGAGTACAGCGGTAAGGAAGGGGTTGGCGTTCCAGAGAATAGCGCCGCCCATGTCTGCGCCGGTGATACATGCGATCAGCACAACTACGCCGAACACGCCGCCCAGAAATGCGCCGGCCTTGGGGCCGTGCAAGGAAGAACCAACAATTATGGGGATAAGGGCAAGGGTGATGGAGAAGGGGCCGAAGCGAACAAATGTGGCCACCAGCTGAAGGACGACCACGATGGCGGTCAGAAGCGCAAGACTGACCAGGCGTTTGGTTTTCTGGCGGCGTGCGCTCAGGCCGCCCTGAGTGGGATTGGACATGCGGTTAACCTCCTGCTGCTGCTCTCCATATATTGGCGGAGATACAGCGCGTTATTCAGGCAATTGCCTGTCAACCAAAAATTTTACATCATTTTATGACGATTATCAAGAGTAACTTCCTCTTTTTCGCCCTGCGGTACCGGATGTTTTTGCCGTTCATAGTATGATGCAGAAGCCGGCAGACCCGGCTTTGAAAGGAGGAAACTTTTTGTTTGCAAATAGAAATTCTGCCTGCACGTATAGAGAGGGCAGTCTTCCCGGTCAGTGCGCTCCGCTGGCTATAGGGTATGTACCGATGCAGACCGGTGCAGAAAAGGTTTACGCCAAAGATGAGGCGCTGGCGAAAGGAACACTGTTTCCCGGTCTGGACCTGCCCTTTAAAAACTATATTAATTCCGCGAAAAATCTCAATACTCCTCTTATGGAACTTATGGCGCTTGACTTCGCGGTGCTGGATCTGGGGCTTTACCTGGACACCCATAAGGACGATGCCGAGGCATTTGCCCTGTATAAGGAATATGTACGCCTGCTGAAAGAGGGCAAAGAGAAGTATATTAAGCTCTACGGCCCAATCAGACAGACGGATGCCGCCGAATTTGACAGCTTCAACTGGCTGGACGATCCCTGGCCCTGGAACGCCGGAGAAAGGAAGGTTGTCTGCTGATGTTTGTATATGAAAAGAAGCTGCAGTATCCCGTGAAAATTAAAAACCCCAATCCCAAGCTTGCCAGCGTCATAATTTCTCAGTACGGTGGTCCGGATGGAGGTTTAAAAATTGCGCTTCCCACTTGTGAAAGAGGGAAAATTGTTTTATACTTGAAAAAAAGCTGTTTTGGTGATGAAGATGAAAGTTTTCAAAACAATAGTAACCCCTTTCAGTGGTCAGGGACCCCGTGTATGGGTGCCTGAAAGCGGTATGGTGATGAGCCGTGACGACTGTGTCTGTTCCATCAACACCGGTCTTACCTCCGGCGCTGACAGAGTGGAGTTTATCTTTTCCGGCCCTGAGCCTATGCTGGCGGGAATTGATTTTTTCAAAACGTTCATTGAAATTGAAAATGAATACCTGCGACCCGGCCAGGAGGCGGTGAATATCCTCTGCACCAGCGGCGTTTATTTGGACGAGGCCTGGGCGGATTTTATCCGTGACTGCGGCATACAGGTGCGCCTTGTTATAGACGGCGCCTGGGACGAGCCGGGTGCTCTCAGCTTCAACGATGCCTGGAAGCACGCCGCCCGTGGGGCAGAACTGCTTGCCCGGCGCGACCTTGATGTGGCGGGCATCATCCGTGTAACCGCATCCGCCGCCCGCAGAGCAGGGGGAATTTACAACGGCATTAAAAAAGTTGGCTTTGACCACTGCCGCATTATTCCCTGGACTCTTCCCGCCTGGGAAATGGAAGAAGCGGAATGGGCTCTGCGTCCCGGCCAGCTGGAGATGTTTTTAAAAACCCTTTTCGACAGGTGGTACAAAGACAGGGAAATCGGCATTGAGGAGGATCTGCGCCCATTCTCCGAATATGTGAAAATAATGGCGGGAATCAAAAACGGCGCGGCAAGGGGAGAGAATGCCCAGTGTCAGGCCTGCCGCTGGGCACCCTACTGCGGTATGCGTGCGGTGGACTATCCCGACGATAATTACCCCGACGTATTTTGCGAAACTTACCGCTGGTTCTTTGAATACGCGGAAAAGAAGCTTGAAAAGCTGGCCAAAGTTGAAAAACAGCTGTCCTGGCACTGAATGGAAGGGAAGAGGAAAATATGAATATTACCCGCGAAGAGGCTCTTGCCCTTCTTAAAAAGCACAACAGAGAGGTCTTTCATATCATCCACGCTCTTACGGTTGAGGGCGTTATGAGATGGTATGCCAATGACCTGGGTTTTGCCGACCAGGCGGATTACTGGGCAATGGTGGGCCTTATGCACGACATCGATTTCGAGGAATATCCCGACGAGCACTGCGTCCGGGCTCCGGAGCTTCTGCGCGCCGGAGGTTTTGATGATAAATTTATCGCATCGGTATGCAGCCACGGATGGGGGCTTACCGGCTCGCAGCATCAACCCGAACATGTTATGGAAAAGGTGCTTTTCGCCGCGGACGAGCTGACCGGCCTTATCGGCGCCGCGGCACGTATGCGTCCGTCCAAGAGCTGTATGGATATGGAACTGTCCAGCCTTAAAAAGAAATTCAAGGACAAAAAATTCGCCGCCGGATGCTCCCGCGATGTCATAAAACAGGGGGCAGAAAAACTGGGGTGGGAGCTTGACACCCTCCTTGAAAAGACTATCGAAGCCATGCGTTCCTGCGAGGCGGAAGTAGCCGCCCAAACCGAATGAATTCATCCCCGGGAAAATTTCCCGGGGATTTTTATGCTCCAAAAAACAAACAAATGTTTGCTTTTTGGGATGGCAAGTAGTATAATGAAGTCATCCCAAATTCAGGACGGTATATATGGAACGGGTAATTTTGCACTCAGATTTGAATAACTGCTACGCCAGTATAGAATGCCTGCGCAGGCCGGAATTGCGGGGAAAACCCGTGGCGGTAGGTGGTGATGAAAAGCAGCGAAAAGGTATCGTACTTGCAAAAAACGAGATAGCAAAGAGCTGCGGAGTAAAAACGGGGGAGACCCTTTGGACTGCCCGGGCGAAATGTCCGCAGCTTCAGGTGGTGCCGCCGGATTTCAGCCTTTATGTGAAATTCTGTAAGGCCGTGCGGGAGCTTTATTATCAATACACCGACCAGATAGAACCCTTCGGTCTGGATGAGGCCTGGCTGGATGTTACCGGCAGCCGTCGGCTTTTCGGAACAGGGGAGGAGATCGCCCAAAGTATCCGCCGCCGGGTAAAGGAGGAAATGGGGGTCACCGTTTCTGTGGGGGTCAGTTTCAACAAGGTATTTGCAAAGCTTGGTTCCGATATGAAAAAACCGGATGCGGTAACGGTAATAACCAGTGAGGATTACAGGGAAAAAGTCTGGCCTTTGCCGGTGGATAATCTTCTTTTCGTAGGCCGCGCCGGAGGAAAAAAACTACGCCGCCACGGCATTGATACCATCGGCGACCTGGCACGCTCCGACCTGCGCACGCTGGAGCTTTGGTTTGGCAAAAACGGCGCCCTGCTGCACCGATTTGCCAACGGGCAGGATAATTCCCGGGTAATGAAAATGGGCCAGCAGCACCCGGTAAAAAGCATCAGCAACGGTTCCACAGCACCCCGTGATCTTGTAAACAGGTATGAGGTGCGCATGATGTTTCTGGCTCTTGCGGAAAGCGTTGCTGAACGGCTCCGGGAAGGGGGATTTCTGGCAGGAGGAGTACAGATAGAAGTAAAAGACAGCGATTTCAAATGTATTCAGCGACAAACGACCCTTATATGCCCCACAAATATTTCCGGCGAGCTTACCGACATCGCAATGGAGCTTTTCTGCGCCAATTACGATTTTGAAAAGCCTGTGCGGGCACTTAGTCTTCGCACATACAATCTTCGCGAGGAGGGGGAATGGATACAGACCGGCCTTATGCGCGACCAGATAGCCGCTGAGCGTATGGAGCGGCTGGAACGCACAGTGGACAGCCTGAGAAGCCGCTACGGGCGGCGATGCGTGATGCGGGCGGCATTTCTCTGTGACCCGGAAATCGGCGCTCTTGACCCAAAGGCGCAGCATATCATTTTTCCCGAGGGTAGGTTTTGATTTAAAATTCTTGCTTACGCTGCGGCTATTTGATATAATTGCGGCATAAAAAGCTGTGTCCTGAGGAGGAAATATATGAATTACGGATTTATAGGCCTTGGCAATATGGCCGGCGCAATTTTGCGCGGCATGAAAAAAAGCGGAAATTATGAGGACTGTGCTGTTTACGGCTTTAACCGCAGCCCGGGCAAGACTGAGGCGCTGGCCGACAGTATTGGACTTATCCCCGTTGAAAGTGCCTACGAGGCTGCCTACAAGGCAGACGTTATCGTCCTCGGTGTAAAGCCACAGATGCTTGACGAGGTACTGCCCCTTATAAAGGACGCCTACACCGCAGACAAACTGGTGGTTACTATGGCAGCAGGCAAGACTTTGCAGTATTACGCCGACCATCTTGGCTCCGATGCCGCCGTTGTGCGTGTTATGCCCAACATAAACGCCAAGGTTGGCTTGAGTGTTACCTCCCTCTGCGGAAACGAAAACGTCACCGATGAGCAGCTGGAAATTGCAAAAACCATGCTGGATTCCATCGGCGCAACCTATCTTCTGCCGGAGAAATTCTTCGCAGCTTTCAGTGCCGTCAGCGGAGCTTCCGTGGCCTATACCTGTATGTATATAGACTCCCTTGCCAAAGGCGGCGTGAAGGCCGGACTTACCAAGACTCAGGCACTTGAAATTGCGGCGCTTGCCACTCTGGGCACCGCCCAACTCATTAATGACACCGGGGAGCATCCTCTGGCTATTATCGACCAGGTTGCCTCTCCCGGCGGAAACACTATTGAGGGAATTCTTGCCCTGCAGGAAAACGGATTTGAAAGCGCAGTACACAAGGCTGTGCAGGCCGCCATCGAAAAGGATAAAAAACTTTAAAGCACCGCGCCCCGGAATTAAACGCTCCGGGGCGCATATTTTTATACCGGGCAGCAGCCCGGGAGGTGTTTTTTTGATACAGGCAGCAGCCTACATAAGAGTGTCCACCGGTGACCAGACAGAATATTCCCCCGATGCTCAGCTTCGCGCCATACGGGCGTGGGCAGCAGCGCGTGATATGGAAATTTTGCCGGAAAACGTATTCTCCGACGAGGGCATATCCGGCAGACGGGCGGACAGACGACCCGCATTTCAGGCTATGATAGGCCGCGCGCGGGAAAAACCGCGTCCCTTCAGCGTGATACTTGTACACCGCTTCGACCGCTTTGCCCGCAGCCGGGAGGACAGCGTAATTTACAAATCAATGCTGAAAAAGAAATACGGAGTGCGGGTTTTAAGCGTAACGGAGAGCATAGAGGAGGAAAAATTTTCACTTATACTTGAAGCAATGCTGGAGGCTATGGCCGAGTATTATAGCCTGAATCTGTCGGAAGAGGTAAAAAAAGGGATGACGGAAAAGGCGCTGCGGGGAGCTCTCCAGACTTCACCGCCCTTTGGGTACAAAGTACATAATAATTTGCTCGTTCCGATACCGGATGAAGAAAGGTTTGTAAGGCTGATATTTGAAAAATATACCGCCGGGGCCAGCTTTACGCAAATCTCACGGGAACTCAATTCCATGGGCGCAAAAACCCACAGAGGAGGCAGCTTTGACAGCCGCGCTGTAAAATATATACTGCAAAACCCCGTTTATATCGGGTGCCTTCGCTGGACGCCCTCGGGACGGGCCGGGCGGACAGTTGGGAGGGATACAATAACAGTACCCGACTGTCACAGGCCTATTGTAAGCCGGGAAATTTGGCAGACTGCCGCTGAAAGACTTGATGAATACCACCGCCGCCGCAAAAAACTCCATCCGGAGGCCCCCATGGAGAACTGGGTGCGTCCCTCAGATATCTGAGCCAGCGTTTTTCGATGCCATACCCCGAGGTAAAAGGGCTTTTGACGGACATTGGCACAGAAGAACTTGGGCATCTTGAGATGGTGGGTACCATAGTTCATCAGCTTACCCGCAATTTAACCGAAGAACAGACCAGAACGGCCGGCTTTGACACTTATTTTGTGGATCACACCGCCGGAGTATATCCCCAGTTTGCCTCCGGCACGCCATGGAGCGCCGCCACAATGGATGTTTCAGGCGATGTAATTGCCGACCTTAACGAGGACCTGGCAGCTGAGCAGAAAGCCCGTGTTACCTACGACAATATTCTGCGCCTGTCCGACGACCCGGATGTAAATGACGTTATAAAGTTCCTGCGAGCCCGTGAGGTTGTCCATTATCAGCGCTTCGGCGAAGCAAAGCGTACAAGATGGAAAAGGAATAACAGAGCTGCTGACAATAAAACCTCCTGAACTACCTATAGAAAGTAGTTCAGGAGGTTTCTTTTTATCCTATTCCTCTACTACATACATTTCGCAGAGGCCATCGGTACAACAGAAGAAGTGTTTGTTATCTTTGCACCAGCCAATACGCTCATATTGCGCAGGAAGCACTATATTGCCATCTGGTGTAATAAGTCCTTCTTTGTATTTACCTTTGGAACCACCAGTTACGGATGTTTTGCCGTCTGCACTTGTAAAACCCTCGTAACTATCCGTGTCGCCGGCTCTTATAGTCAAAAACGGCTGCGTTTTTCCGAAAATTTCGAGATATATCGGAGGAATAATGATGTTGCCGTCATAGTCTTTGAGTCCTTGTTTTCCATTCTCCTTGAATCGAATCCTCTTTTGCTCATGCATGATACCATCCCACGGGGTTTCGTAAATACAAGGAAGAATTACGTTACCGCTCTTATCGATCAAGCCGTGCTTATCACCGTCTTTATCGCGAATGACAACTTCGTATGGATCTTTCCAAGTATAAATCGAGGAGTATACGGATTTGAATCGTTCTTTGCCGGTGCGATCGATAATTTTCTCGATTGTACGGCCAAGCTCCTGGTCAAACACTTCAACTTCCATATCGCCGTTGTTGCAGAAGTCAACATCAAGAAACTGAGGTTCGAACAAGACCTTCTTTTGTGTGAGATCATAGATTCCCATTGGGAGATCATCGCCTGTTGCATCTGGATCTTCGGCATAAAATACGATTAAATCCCCCCAGGATTCATAACTTAGCCCTTCGAAAATGGGTTCCGCCAACCAAGCGCCCTTGTTATCAATCACACCCCAGTGACCGTCCTTCCAACCGCCGTAATGGGCCATAAACATGTCGGTACGATCAAAAAAGTGTTTGATCTCATCAAAGATGAAGGGAATAACCTCGTTGCCGTCCTTGTCGATGGCACCCCAAAGCTCATCTTCTGTCCAGTAACGGCCCTGGTTATACTTATTATCCCATTTGGGATCAATGGTCCATTTGCCCTTTGCGACAATGGCAATGCCGTTTTCAAAGTCGTTGGCGTAAATAAACTGGGGAGAAATTACCTCTTCACCCAGTTCATTGACAAATCCCCAGGTGCCAGCAATGTGCTCATAATCAGAGTGATAGGCAAGGTCCATGAAGCGCAGCTTGAGTGTAGAGACTCGGCACATTCCTTCAAAGTAATCGCCGACCTCTTGGTAGCGGTTTTGATTGACTTTCCCTCCAAGCTCCAGTTCGCAACCGTTTTTGTCAATGTAGATCCACTTGTCTCCGAGTCGAACTTTTGCCTTACCGTCTTTGAAATCCTCAGCTTCATCATATTTCATTGGAATGGCAAACTGCATCTCTTTGTCAACGAAACCGTATCCGTGGCCGCTGATAGCAACGCGGGCAAGACCCTCTTGGAAATTGTCGATGATATCAAAGGAAAGACTGGTCATCCGTTTTCCATCAATGGATGCAAACACGGACTTACCATACCAGTTGAATGCCTGACCGCTGATTAAGACCTTCAATAGACCGGTTTCTCCGTCTTCGTACAGAGAATTTACATTCCACTTCCAGATTTTCCGAATCTGGTGCTTTTCATCGGCATACACGATCTCATCTGTCAACTCCGGCTCGGAGTACGGCACACTCTCCATGTAGCATCGAGTTCCCGCGATCAGAAACTCGTTTTTGAACACAATTGCCGGGCCACATTCGGGATAGCCTTTATATCTGCTTTCGTGCCGAGGAATTACAGAGACGGATGCCCAAATGTTATCGGTAAATACATGACCGCGATAGGAAAGAACCTCCTCGCGCTCAGACTCTGCCGGAATAGGAAGTACATACTTTTTGCACTCGCCGTTGTCGAAAAAGAGCTTTACGGCGAATCGTTCTGTGGGAACGGGGGCAAGTGGGACGGCGTTTATGAGTTTGGGAATATATGCGAACAGATCATCTGGCTCTCGTTGCTCGGTTTTAATAAATTCTGCTACTTTCCGATCACCACCGTCAAAGGGGTGACGGACCATGCTATGCATGCGGTTGGTGGCATGGAAGGAACTCCAACTGAAGAAGCCAAGACCTTCAATGTAGGGGACAGAGCTGTAAACTACATCGTTATAACGGACATAGCCCAATTTCATATCACCGTATTCCCGATGCATCGTCCGCAGCGTCCCATAGAAGGCGCTGTTCATAAATGCACCGGAGTATTTGGGATCTCCTTCAATGGACGGATTATCATCTGTGATAATGCAGTCATAGATGTCCGTATCTTCACAGTTGAAGGCGTACATGAACTGCCAGGTTTGATCCATCATCTCTTTGCGAGGATAGTATTCAAACAGATACGAGCCGTTGACTTCTTTAAGATGCCAAAACTCCGGGCTGTGAGTATCACTTCCGCAGTAGTTTCTTACACGATAT
>JAFSIK010000093.1 GCA_017439805.1 Oscillospiraceae bacterium | reverse complement strand
GGCCTTGATACCGGTCTGCAGAGGACGGCTTACGTGCTGTCTGTCGATAACGCCGGGAGCGGGCATTTCGATAGGGCGGTAATCCTCCTCTGCGATGGGGCCCTTGCCGTCGATGGGCTCACCGAGAGCGTTGACAACGCGGCCGATAAGGGCGGAGCCGACGGGAACGGAAACTACCTTGCCGGTGCGCTTTACGGTGTCACCCTCCTTGATACCGTTGTCGGTACCGAGAACAACGACGGAAACGGTGTCCTCTTCAAGATTCTGAGCCATACCGTAAGAGCCGTTAGGCAGCTCAATGAGCTCGCCTGCCATGCACTTTTCAAGGCCGGAAACCTTTGCGATACCGTCACCGACGAGGATAACAACGCCGGTTTCGCTCTGCTCCAGCTTGGCTTCGTAGTTCTTTATTTTATTTCGGATAATTTTAGTTATTTCTTCGGGTCTTAATTCCATACTGTACCTGCTTTCTACCGCGAATCATAGTACGGTATTTTTGAGTATACTGCGCAGGGTGTCCAGGCGATGAACTATCGTGTCGTCCGTGCGCTTGCCGTCGTAGTCAAGGCGTATGCCGCCGAGGCAGGAAGGATCGATCCTGTTTTCCAGTTCGATGGTCTTGCCGGTAATTTTGGAGAGCTTGTCCGTCAGTCTTGCTGCCTGATCGTCGGTAAGAGCCGACGCGGTAACTGCGGTTACGGCAAGAATGCCGTTAGCTTTGTTATACAGCTCGCGATAAGCATTGCAGCAATCGCTGAAATAGCGCATATAACCCTTTTCGGTGAGAATTTTCATGAAGTTGAGTACATAAGCATGTACCTTACCGCGGAAAATCTCATCTACTATACCGCAGCGCTCCTCTTTGGAAAGGGTGGAGACAGACAAAAGACGCAGAAAATCCTCATCACCGGAGACAATCTCGTTGAGCGTTTTCAGCTCATCGAGAATGGTCTTGCCAAGAGATTCTTCCTCGGCCAGCGAATAGAGTGCCTGAGCATAAACACTTCCTATCTGGCTCATGCGTCGTCACCCAATTCGTCAATAAAATGGTCGACCAAAGCGGCCTGATCCTTTTCGTTCAGTTCGCGGCCTACGACTTTGCCGGCAATGGCGATAGCTATGCCGGAAATTTCATTTTTGGCGTCGTTGATTGCCTTCTTGCGCTCAAGTTCAATATCTGCAGAGGCCTTGTCCATGATAGCGGAGGCCTCCTGCTGAGCATGGCGGATAATTTCCTCCTGACGGCTCTGGCCGCGGGCAACAGCTTCCTTCACGATGCGGTCGGAGGTTGCCTGTGCGTCGGCAAGCTTCTGCTGATATTCGTTGCGCATTGCGTTTGCTTCGCCCTTTGCGGCATCGGCGTCACTGTACATGCCGTCGATCTCCTTCTGACGATCCTTGATGATCTTCATAACGGGGCGGAACAGGAAATGTCTTGCCACAAAGAATATTGTGAGCGTGTTGAGTAGTGTGAACAGGGCAGTCCAAAAGTTTACGCCAATGAAAGCTTCAAATTGTGCCACTTTTGCAGACTCCTTTCAAATGTTTATGAAGGTTCTTACAGAAGGAACATAATAAGCAGCGCGATAATGAGAGCGTAAATGCCGGTGGTCTCAGCGATAGCGCAGCCCATGATCATAGTGGAACGAAGAGTGCTGGTGGACTCGGGCTGACGAGCCATACCGTCCAGAGCGTGAGCAACGGCGGTACCTTCACCGATACCGGGGCCGATAGCGCCGATACCCATACAAAGACCTGCGCCGATAGCCTTACCGGCGATTGCGATTGCAGATGCCAAATCCATAATAATATCCTCCTAAAAATTTATATATTAATGTTTAAATTGGATAACTGATTAATGTGCGGGGATTATTTTGCGTTGTCGCCGGTAGGCTCGGGGAGCGAACCGGAGATATAAACCATGGTCAGCAGGCAGAACACGTATGCCTGAACGAAACCGGAGAAGAGATCGAAGTAGCAGGAGAGCACAGCAGGTACACCGTAGGAAAGAATGGGGATACCCGCCAAAAGGCCGGTGGCCTGCAGCAGACCGCACAGACCGAGCAGCGCGGAGACGATGCCGAAAATAAGGGCAACCTTTCTGCCGCTCTTCTTCCATATTACGATAAGTGCTGCGCCTACTACCAGCAGAACTGCGGAAACAATCCAGCCGCTTGCGGCGATGAGATTGATTACTGCAGTGGAGGCGATGCTCAAAGCAGCGTAGATGAGGGTGGTAATAACGCCGCCGCCGGCTACGTTGCCGAAGTGACGGAATGCCATGGAAATAGGCTGAGCTATCTCGGAAACGATGTTCATGGGAGTCATGACCACGATGGGCTCGGTGAAGCCCTTGAGCCAGCCCAGAAAACCGTTATTCTTGATGTTGTTGTACCATATTATGATGGTAACCATTATCGCCCAAACCATAACGCAGCTAATGTCTGCGGTGGTGGAGCGAAGGAAACCGGTGAGACCGATGAAGGAGCCGCAGATAGAGGAGAGAAAGATGGTGCCGATGAAGGGCACCCAGTGGGCATTGTGCTCGCCCATGGTCTCAACGACCATCTTGTGCAGCATCATTACACCTTTTTCGACAAGCACCTGCTTGCCGTCGGGACGTTTCTTCAGGTTCCTGCCGAGGCAGATGCAGGCGGTGCAGATGATAATGGTAACAACGAGCAGAGAGAGCATTGTCTGAGTGACGTTGATGCCGCCGAATATAGGTATGGTGAAATATATAAACGCGCCTGTAATATCAAGTTCCATCGTCATTCACCTTTCTTCCTGAAAAATTCCGCAATTGTAATTGTGGGTCTGACAAATGCCAGGGGGAGGACAAGAGCTATTACGTTAAAGTAACCGCTCTTTGCAAAGAGGATAAGCAGCACTGCCAGCACGAGCAGACGAACGGGGTAGGAGCTTTTCAGCAGCTTCTTGCCGCCTTCAATGTCCTGCTTTTCGGCTCTGTCTGCCGCAAGGGTGCTGACTACAGCCATACTGAAAAAGTACAAAATGGATAGGACTGCGCCTACCAGACCGCCCAGCAGCACGTTCATAGCGAATCTTCCAATCAGGGCAAATATGCCAATCATGGCAGCAGTGCCAATTAAAACACCGATGGAAATAACACCGGTTTCGTGTAATGCAATTTTACGAGAGTCCATAGGGTTTGCCTCCTGGTATCAGTCATGTTCGTTGTAGGATATGACAGAAGAGTTATCTTCATCGTTGGATTTTGATGCCTTGTTTAGGTATTGCAGCGAACTGCGAAGGCCGCTTACACTACCGGAAATACCGAAAATAACTCCGGCGATGACTACCCATGAACCCCATTCGCGGGAGTTATGAAGCCAGACCCCCAAAAGTATAAAACCGACCAGAGGAACGGCAACGGAAATTCCCAGCTGCACCAGCCATATAAGCAAATTTACATCTTTCATAGTTATCTCCGTTTTGGACAAAATCCATAATGTCATTGCGGGAAAATATTAAACTAATTTTTAGCTAAGATTGGGCTATATTATTTGTGTAAAAAAAGGGAACAAAGCAGTTGGGATTCAAGGCAGATTTGCGGTGTTTTTGGCCTGATTTAGCCACCAAATTACGGTGCTTTACCGGCGCATTATTTTACTATTGAATATTGACAAAAGATATGTTAGATTGTTTATAACTTTGAGGTTATAATTGAACGTTGCGCCGAGGGAGTGATGACTGTGACCAACGGACAGATAAACTGTTTTATTACCGTGGTTGAGGAGAAAAGCTTTGCAAAAGCAGCTAATGCGCTTTTTATATCCCAGCCTGCAATAAGCAAAAGTATATCAAAAATGGAAGATGAGTTGGGTTTCCTGCTTCTGGAACGAAGGGCGGGATCGCTTCGTCTTACATCTGCAGGCAATGTGCTGTATCAGTTTTTCAAAAAAAGCATGGACGAGTATCATAATCTGCTTTCGGATATTCAGGGTAATTTGGCGGAACCCTTCGGTTCCGTAAAAATAGGATGCCCTGAAACCTGGAATCCTGCCAGATTTTACGGAAAAATAATGAGATATTTCGAACAGCGATACCCGGCCGTCAGAATGGAAATCGAGTGCTGCCGTCTGCCGGAGCTTATGTCACGTCTGCAATCGGGTAAGCTTGATATTATCATGACCCACGAATTTTATCCGCCTGTTCAGTACGGCTTCACAGTACGCCACCTTACCGATACCGGCTGCGGCATACTGTATTCAAACAGCCATTTTAAAAAAGTCAAAGAACTTTCCGAACTGAACGGTGTGGATTTCCTTACCTTCGACAGCGACATTGAGAAAAGAATCGGCATTATGGTAAAACGCATTTGCAATGACCATGGTTTCACACCGGTTATCAAGAACTGCGGACCATATTCCACCACGCTTTTTGAGATGTCCTGCGGCAAGGGGGTTATGTTTTTCACCGACTGGGATAATGCCGTAAGCAACACTGCATATACATACATTCCTCTTGACTATAAATCTCCAATTAATATTATTTATCCCACGGTTACTTCCAACGCAAACACCCACCTTTTTGCAGAAGAACTCATTGAACTGTATAGCGACAATTGAGTAGGGAGGTGTGATTATGCCGGCTGATTTCAACAGAATAGTGTATTTTCTCAGAGTCTGCGAATGCGGCAGTATATCCAAGGCTGCCGAGAGTTTGTATAGTACACCGCAGGCACTTAACCGACAGATTCGCGTTCTTGAAGAGGAACTGGGCGAGCCCCTGTTTGTGCGCAATACCCGCAGACTCAGTATAAGCACTTTCGGAACATTTTTCCGCAATCAGATGCAGCCTGTTTATCGGATGTATCAGGCAGCGCAGCGGCAGGTGGCTGAATATTTGGGTACGGCCAATCCCGGCCTGCGAATAGGCTTTTTCCAGGGTATACCCAAGCGGCAGGCAATACAGCCTGTTATTGCCGAGATACTTGAGCAGCTCCCTGATGTGCAGATAGAACTCGGCAGCGCGGAAATGGATGAGGTTTATGCCGATCTGTTCGGCAAGAAAACGGACATTGCAATTACTTACGTAAATCCTATAGACGATATAGGAGAGCTTGTTGAGATTCCACTTGTTACTCTTTCGTGTTCCGTAGTTGTGTCCGTGCTGCACCCCTGGGCAGAAAAGGACAGTATAACCATCGATGATATGGAAACGTAT
>JAFSIK010000092.1 GCA_017439805.1 Oscillospiraceae bacterium | reverse complement strand
CGTAGCACTTGGCCAGAACGTCCTTGCGCATGGCCTTTACGGTTTCGCGGGCGATGACCTTGCCGCCGATGGCGGCCTGCACGGGCACCTCGAACAGCTGACGGGGAATGTTTTCCTTCAGCTTTTCGCAGATGCGGCGGCTTCTGCCGTAGGCCTTTTCCCGGTGGGCGATAAAGCTCAGAGCGTCCACCTGCTCGCCGTTGAGCAGAAGGTCGACCTTCACAAGGTCGCTGGCACGGTAGTCGTGGAATTCGTAGTCAAGGCTGGCATAGCCCTTGGTGCGGGCCTTCAGAGCGTCGAAAAAGTCGTAAACAATCTCGTTGAGGGGCATGTGGTAGGTCAGCTCCACCAGATGCTTGTCAAGGTATTTCATATCCCGGTAAACGCCCCGGCGCTCCTGGCACATGGGCATGATGTTGCCCACGAAATCGGGAGGCGAAATGATGCTCACCGCCACGAAAGGCTCGTGAGCCTCGGTGATGACCGAGGGGTCGGGGTAGTTGTGGGGGTTGTCAACGGAGACCATGGTGCCGTCGGTTTTGTAGACGTTGTAGATAACCGAGGGCAGGGTGGTTATAAGGTCAAGGTCGAATTCGCGCTCGATGCGTTCCTGTATTATTTCCATGTGCAGCAGGCCAAGGAAGCCGCAGCGGAAGCCGAAGCCCAGTGCCACGGAGCTTTCCGGCTCGAAGGTCAGGGAGCTGTCGTTGAGCTGAAGCTTTTCCAGAGCGTCGCGCAGGTCGGGGTATTTGCTGCCGTCCTCGGTGTAGATGCCGCAGTAGACCATGGGTCTGGCGGGGCGGTAGCCGGGCAGAGGCTCGGCGGTGGGGTTGGCGGCGAGGGTGACGGTGTCGCCCACCTGGGTGTCACGGACGTTTTTGATGGAGGCGTGGAAGTAGCCTACCTCACCGGCGGAAAGCTTTCCGGTGCTCTCCATGCCAAGGGGGCGCAGCAGGCCGCAGTCCAGCACCTGATACTCCGCGCCGGAGGCCATCATGCGGATGGTGTCGCCGGTTTTAAGGCAGCCGTCCATCATGCGGATAAGTACGATAACGCCCAGATAGGGGTCGTACTGGCTGTCGAAAATCAGCGCCTTCATGGGGGCGGCGCTGTCGCCGGAGGGTGCGGGAATGTCGGAAATGATCTTTTCCAGCACGGATTCGATATTTATGCCCATCTTGGCGGAAATTTCCGGCGCGTCCATGGCAGGCAGACCGATGATGTCCTCAATCTCCTGCTTTGCTCTCTGGGGGTCGGCGGCGGGCAGGTCGATTTTGTTTACAACGGGAACCACCTCCAGACCCGCGTCGATGGCCAGATAGGCGTTTGCAAGGGTCTGAGCCTCGATGCCCTGAGAGGAGTCAACGATGAGTATGGCGCCCTCACAGGCGGCAAGGGAGCGGCTGACCTCGTAGTTGAAGTCAACGTGACCCGGGGTGTCGATAAGGTTGAGGGTGTAGTCGTTGTATTTGATGGTGACGGCACGGGCCTTGATGGTTATGCCGCGCTCCTTTTCCAGATCCATGTTGTCCAGCAGCTGGCTTTCCATTTTGCGCTGTTCAACGGCGCCGCAGGCCTCCAGCAGACGGTCGGCAAGAGTGCTCTTGCCGTGGTCGATATGGGCAACTATTGAAAAATTTCGGATTTTGTTCTGATCGTTCATTTATCCACCTCGTTTTGGGGTTTGGAAATAACTTCGCCCAGAAGAGCCCAGGCCTCGTTGGCCTGCTGAGCGGCAATGGCGGCCTGCTGGGCCAGTTCCTGAGCCAGAGCGGCCTTGCCGGCGAAGGCGAGCAGTTCCTCCGGCCTTTCCGCCACCGCGCCGTAGCGCAGGTCCGTGCGGCCCATTATATAGTCCGCGCTGACGCCGTAAAAACTGCAGGCGTTGGCCACGAATTCCAGACCGGGTTCACGGACGCCGTTTTCGTAGTGGCTGAGCAAAGCCTGGGACACACCCAGTATCTGAGCCGCGCCCCGCTGACTTAATTTTCGTTCTTTTCTAAGGGAAGAAAGCCTTTTCGGAAACTTTTCCAGCATTTTTTATCCCTCCCGCCCGCAGGCGTTTAAATACTATTTGCAATCATTAATTATATATTTAAATCGTAAAGTTGTAAATAAAAATGTTGAAACTTGGCCTTGTGCGTGGTATATTTATTTGTAATCCGTAAACCTGCCGCCCCGGGCGGCTGAAAGAGGAATATAAAAAAGGGGATTTTTGAAATGAAAGTTATTATCGAAGGCTCCGGCCGTCACATCCATGTAACTCAGGAGCATCTTGAAGCTCTCTGCGGCGCCGGCTTCCAGCTGGACGTTAAGAAGGAACTGTCCCAGCCCGGCCAGTTCGCTACCTCCACCAAGCTTGACATCGTCGGCCCCAAGGGCACTCTGAAGGGCGTTTCCATCCTTGGCCCCTGCCGCAAGGCCACCCAGGTCGAGGTCAGCTTCACCGACGCCCGCGTTCTGGGCGTTTCCGCTCCCGTCCGCGAGTCCGGCGACCTTGCCGGCTCCCCCGGCTGCACCCTGGTAGGCCCCGCCGGCTCCGTTGAGCTTGCCGAGGGCGTCATCATTGCCAAGCGCCACATCCACTTCACCCCCGAAGACGCCGCTTCCATCGGTGTTGTTGACAAGCAGATCGTAAGCGTAGCCGTTGAAGGCGAGCGCGCCGGCGTTCTGGGTCAGGTCGTTGCCCGCGTAAGCCCCGACTATGCCACCTTCATGCACGTTGACTATGACGAAATGAACGGCATGGCCATTTTCGGCAAGGACCCCATGGGCGAAGTTATCGTCTGATTTGAAACCAAATAAAAAATCCCCCTCATTGAGGGGGATTTTATTCTTCCAGACTTTCCAGCGCGGCGCGGACGGCGGCGATAACAAAGGCGGAAAAAGTGCATTCCTTACCCTGTATCTCCTGCTCAACCTTCTCGATAACATCGTTGGGAAAACGAATTGTTTTGTTTGTGGTGGGCGGCGTGGAGGGGATCTTGAATTTACCCATAAGCGTGACTTCCGCAATGCATTTGTATTGCCTTAAGTTTATTG
>JAFSIK010000091.1 GCA_017439805.1 Oscillospiraceae bacterium | reverse complement strand
GTGGGGCACACGGCCGTCCAGAATAAATACCTTTTTAACGCCCCGGACGATGGCGTCGATGCAGCATTCCACCTTGGGAATCATGCCGCCGGATATAATGCCTTCGCTGAAGAGATTTGCGGCCATCTTAACGTCGATAACCGGAATAAGGGAGGAGGGGTCGTCCTTGTCACGCAGGATGCCGGCGATGTCGGTCATGGTGATAAGACACTCTGCTCCCACCGCCTCGGCGATGCGGGCGGCGGCGGTGTCGGCGTTGATGTTGTAAACGTTGCCCTGTCTGTCACAGCCCACGGTGGAGATGACGGGGATATAACCCTTTTCAAGAAGGTCGTTTACGGGCTGGATGTTGATGTTTGTTATCTCACCCACGTAACCCAGACGCTCGTCCTTCATTTCCGCCTCGATAAGCCTGCCGTCGATGCCGCACAGACCCATGGCGTTGCCGCCTTTGAGCTCCAGCAGGTTTACAAGGCTCTTGTTGACCTTGCCCGCCAGCACCATCTGCACGATGGAGGCGGTCTCCCTGTCGGTTACCCGCAGGCCGTCAACAAACTCGGTCTTGTGACCCAGCTTGTCAAGGGTGTCGGTTATCTCCGGGCCGCCGCCGTGGACGAGAACCACACGCACGCCTACCAGAGACAGCAAAACGATGTCTCCCATGACCTGCTCTTTAAGCTGCTCATTTACCATGGCGTTGCCGCCGTACTTGATAACGATGACTTTTTTATAATAATTCTGGATATAAGGCAGAGCCTGAGTCAGAATCTCCGCCCGCTGAGCGTTGGTTACCTTCATTGGTATTCCTCCAAAATCAAGACCTGTAATCGCTGTTTATCTTGACGTAGTCATAGGTCAGGTCGCAGCCCCATGCGGTGGCGGCGGCACTGCCGGAATCGAGTGTAACAAGGATGTCGATTTCCTTTTCGGAGAGGACTTCCTTGGCGATTTCCTCGGAAAATTCCACACCCGCGCCGTTTTCGCAGACCTTTACGCATCCGGCGGCGGACTTAAAGCTGACGCCGATTTTTGTCACATCAACCTCCGCGCCGCTGTAGCCGATGGCGCAGAGCACTCTGCCCCAGTTTGCATCGGAGCCGTACATGGCGGCCTTTACAAGGGAAGAGCAGATAACGCTCTTTGCAACGGTTTTTGCGGTGCTTTCGTCGGCGGCGCCGGTTACGGAGCACTCGATAAGCCTTGTGGCGCCCTCGCCGTCGGCGGCGATGGAGCGGCACAGATGCACGGTAACGGTGTTGAGAGCGGTCATAAATGCGTCAAAATCCGTGCCCTCGCAGGTAATTTCCTCATTTCCCGCCATGCCGTTGGCCATAACGGAAACCATGTCGTTGGTGGAGGTGTCCCCGTCCACGCTGAGCATGTTAAAGGTGGTTTCAACGTCGGTGGCCAGAGCCTTTTTAAGCATTTCGGGGCTGATGGCCGCGTCGGTGGTGATGAATACCAGCATGGTTGCCATGTTGGGGTGAATCATGCCGCTGCCCTTGGCTATGCCGCCCAGGGTGCAGGTTTTGCCGCCCAGCTGAAAACTTACGGCAACTTCCTTTTTCACGGTGTCGGTGGTCATGATGCCCTCGCAGGCGTCCTCACAGTTGTGGGTGAGGGAGGCGCACAGAGCGCCCATGCCGGCCTTAATAGGTTCAATGTCCAGAGGCTGACCGATAACGCCGGTGGATGCCACGATAACGTCCTCAGCGCTGATGTTCATTTCAGCGGCCAGCAGGTCGCACATCTGCTGAGCCACAAGCTCGCCCCCTGCGTTGCAGGTGTTGGCGTTGCCGCTGTTGCAGATGACCGCCTGAGCCACACCGTTGGCAATATTTTTGCGGGTGATGGCGATGGGGGCGCTGCTGACCCGGTTTTTGGTGTATACGGCGGCGGCGCTGGCGGGAACCTCGCTGAAAATGAGTGCCAGATCCTTTTTCGTGCGGCTCTTTCTGATGCCGCAGTGGATGCCGCCGGCGGTAAATCCCATAGGGGCGCAAACGCCGCCTTCGATAAAGTTCATTTTAAAAACCTCCCGATAGGGTTGATGAAGCAGGGGTTTAAATGAGACCCACGGTCTCGTCCAGACCCAGCATAATATTCATGTTCTGCACTGCGGCGCCGCTGGCGCCCTTGCCCAGATTGTCAAACAGGGCGGTAACGGTGGTCTGACCCTGATGACCGCAGACTATCAGCCGCAGCATATTGGTGCCTGCCAGAGTGCTGGCGTAAATCACCGGTTCGTCCCCGCCGAGAGGAGCCACGCTGACGAAGGTCTGACCATCGTAGTAGGCGGCCAGCTTCTCATGCACCATTTCGGCATTTACGCCGGGGAGCATAACGGTTGTAGCCATACCCTTGTAAAAGTCACCCAGAATGGGACTGAAAACCGGCGCGGTTTCAAGGCCGCATACCGCCTGCATTTCCGGCAGATGCTTGTGACTGAGAGAGGTGCCGTAAATGCGGTGGGATTCGTGCCGGATATCTCTGTCCGGATCCTCGTACTCGGCGATAAGAGCCTTGCCGCCGCCGGAGTAGCCGGTGAGGGAATAGGCACAGACGCTCTGGGTAGAGGGGATGATGCCCAGCTTTACCAGAGGGTATACCGAGGAAATAAAGCCGCTGGCGTGGCAGCCGGGGTTGGCAACACGGCGGGACTTTGCAATGTTTTCCCTGTGCCGGGCGGAAAGCTCCGGAAAGCCGTAATCCCAGGCGGGATTTGTGCGGTGAGCGGTGGAGGCGTCGATTATGCGGGTTTCGGGGTTATCCACCAGCTTGACCGCTTCCACAGCCGCAGCGTCGGGCAGGCAGAGGAAAACTATGTCCGCCGCGTTCATAAGCTTTTTGCGCTCGTTTTCGTCCTTACGCTTTTCGTCGTCGATGAGCAGCAGCTCAATATCGTTTCTTGCGGCAAGGCGGTCATATATCTGCAGGCCGGTGGTGCCGGCGCTGCCGTCTATAAAAACCTTTTTCATTTTACGATCTCCCGCAGATATTTAATCTGCTTTTTGATGGATTCGGCGCCGGGGCCGCCGGCGCTGGTACGGCGCTGAACGCAGTTTTTAAGGTCGATGGCGTCGTAGAGGGTTTCGTCGAAGAGCCCGTCAAAGCTCTTGTATTCATCAATGGTCAGGTCGGACAGAGCCGCGCCCTTTTCGATGCAGTAGGCAACAATCTGACCGGTTATTTTGTAGGCAGCCCGGAAAGGCATACCCTTTTTGGTAAGGAAGTCGGCAAGGTCGGTGGCGTTTATAAAGCCGCCGCCGGCAGCCTTGAGCATATTGTCCTCCCGGACGGTCATGGTCTGCAGCATGGGGGCGAAAACGTCCAGACAGGCGCAGACGGTTTCGACCGCGTGGAAAACGGCCTCCTTGTCCTCCTGCATATCCTTGTTGTATGCAAGGGGCAGACCCTTCAGCATGGTCAGAAGGGAAATAAGGTCGCCGTAAACTCTGCCGGTCTTGCCCCGGACAAGCTCAGCCATGTCGGGGTTTTTCTTCTGGGGCATAATGGAGGAGCCGGTGGAGAATTCGTCGCTGAGGTCGATGAATTTGAACTCCCAGCTGCTCCACTGGATAATTTCCTCGGAGAAACGGGACAGATGCACCATGACAAGACTCATGGCGGCGCACAGTTCAACGCAGAAATCCCTGTCGGAAACGCCGTCAAGGCTGTTGAGGGCGTAGCTGTCAAAACCCAGAGCCTCGGCGGTGTACTCACGGTCAATGGGATAGGTGGTGCCCGCCAGAGCGCAGCAGCCAAGGGGACTGCAGTTCATGCGCTTTACGGCGTCGGATACCCGGCCAAGGTCGCGGCTGAGCATCATGCCGTAAGCCAGCAGATGATGACCGAAGGTGATGGGCTGGGCACGCTGCAGGTGGGTGTAGCCGGGCATAATTACATCTGCGTACTTTTCACCGCAGTCGGTGATTACGCAGATAAGGTTTTTCAGCTTGCCGCTGACGACATCCGCCTGCTCACGCAGGTAAAGACGGGTGTCGGTGGCTACCTGGTCGTTACGGCTGCGGGCGGTGTGCAGACGCTTGCCCGCGTCGCCAACACGCTTTGTCAGCTCGCCTTCGATGAACATATGAATGTCCTCGGCGGCCATATCAATCGGGAGAGCACCGCTTTCGATATCGGCAAGGATGCCCCCCAGACCTGCGGTGATGGCGGCAAGGTCGGCATCGGAAATGATGCCCTGCTTTGCCAGCATTGCCGCGTGAGCCAGAGAGCCCTGAATGTCCTGCTTATACATTTTGGAATCCACCCGTATGGAGGAATTGAAGTCCTCAGCTACGGGGTTAAGGGCGGTGGAAAACCGCCCTGCCCACATTTTATCCATACCGTCCTCCGGATTGGTTATTTTTTATTCTTGGCGTCTACCATGGCCTGCACCTTGATGGGCAGACCGAAGAGGTTGATGAAGCCTGCGCTGTCGGCCTGGTTGTAATCGCTTTCGCCGAAGGTGGCGATCT
>JAFSIK010000090.1 GCA_017439805.1 Oscillospiraceae bacterium | reverse complement strand
GGGAAACAAAAGCACAGAGCGGCCCCCCGGCCGCTCTGTGCTTATCAAACGATGATGGAGGATAATGAAAAAGGATCTACTCTCTGCAATTTTAATTTATCGCAAATCTTTTAAAAAAATTAGGGCAAGATATTTCGGAAAAATTAAATGTCGGGGGTTTTAAAAATTTTCACACCCGCTTCCCGCCGTAATTTTACATTTCTTGCAAATTTTAACAATTTCGACAATGCTCTTGTATTTTCAGCAGCGTTCTGGTAAACTTTTCCCATAGCATAAGGGGAGGTGTTTTTATGGTCAATGATTACCGGCGTGAGGTTGACATTCTTGACGCGCCGGCAGTGGTCTGTCTGGACGGCCTGGTCACCCATCTGAACCCTCTCGCCCAGCAGCTTTTCCCCAATGCTGCCCCGGGTCAGCCCCTTGCAAAAATAGGTTTTCCCCTGCCTGCCCCCGGTCACGAGACCACTTTTCTCCATGGCGAAAACACCTATTTCATCCGCTGGATGATGGCTGAGCGAATCTTGTATTTCCAGGATGTGACCGCAGTTTTCAAAAACGCCGGCGTTATAAACACCGCCATGCGTGAGGCACTTGCCGGACTTTTCGCCGTGGGCGGCAGCCTTTTTCACGCTCTCGAGGAGATGCCCAACCCTGTTTTCCACGAAAAGGCCTCTCTGATGAACCGCTCCATGTGCAAACTGCTGCGTCTGGTCAACAACGTCCGCGATTTTACCAGTCTGACAGACGGTGATTTTACCCTGCACACCCAAACCTTCCATCTGGGTCAGTGGCTGGGCGAGTTTTTCACCAAGGCGGAGCCCATGATAGCCGCCGCACAGGTCTGCGTTGATTTTCGCGGCGCGGATATTGACGCCGAATTTCTGGCGGATAGATGGCGCGTGGAAACGGCGCTCTACAATCTGCTGGCAAACGCTGTGGTTTCAGCGGGAAAAAACGGTCACATCGCCATGACGGCTTCACTTAGCGGCGAGAACGCGGTTTTCACCGTTTCCGACAGCGGCGCGGCTGCGGCCAGACCCGATTTTCTTTCCTACACCCTGCAGTTCCCCCACAAGGCACCGGAGCTGGATTTAAACGCCACGGGTCTCAGTCTTGGACTTTGCCGCAAAATCGCGGAGCTTCACGGTGGCCGTCTTTGGGCGGCTGCATCGGAGACCGGCACCCGTGTGACGCTGACAATTCCACTGCACAATACGGCGCTGGAGGTCAACTGTTCGGAGCATCTTTATCACGACGGATATCCACCGGAGCTTGTATATTTTTCCACTCTGCTGCCTGCGGAGAGCTATCGATTCATGTAAATTTTTCAAAGCGGCCTATTGGGGCCGCTTTTCTTTTTGCGCCTATTTCGGTATGCGGATTGTCAGATTTATTTCGCTGTCGCTCTCCTGCTTTTCGTACACCGCGTTGACGCCTGCGTTTTTCATCAGTTCCATGCTGCGGGCGATGGTGTTCATGAATATGCGCACGTCCTTTATCACATAGGTGTACTTTCCCCGGGGAATTGCTTCCGCGTTGGAGTGTAACATTTTTTCCACTAATGCCTCGGTTTTTGCCACATTTAAGTGATTTTCGATAACAATTTTCAAGACTTTGAATTTTTCCTCTTCTCCGGAAAGCCGCAGGAGCGCCCGGGCGTGACGCTCGGAAAGGCCGTTTTCCCGCAGTACCAGAAGCACCTCCGGGGAGTGCTTGAGCAGGCGGATTTTGTTCGCCACGGCGCTCTGGCTCTTGCCCACACGGCGGGCAACCTCTTCCTGTGACAGGCCGTACAGACCCATCAGTCGGGCCAGTCCCTCCGCCTCTTCTATGTAGTCCAGGTCCTGCCGCTGGAGATTTTCAATTAGGGCAAGAACGGATGATGTTTCTGAATTTATATCCATCACTATGCACGGCACAAGTGAAAGTCCCGCCATTTTCGACGCCCGCAGACGGCGCTCGCCGGATATCAGCTGGTAGCCGCCCTCGGCCCGCCGCACGCACAGGGGCTGCAGCACTCCATGCTGGGATATGCTGGCGGCAAGCTCCTCAAGAGCGGCCCGGTCGAATATTTTTCGCGGCTGGCAGGGATTCGGCTGGATTTCCGAGGGGCGTATGTAGAGAATTTTTCCGGTCTGGTTTTCCTTTCGTGTCTTGAGTACAGGCATTTTTGCTCCTTTCCCCGAAAAAGCGGGTCCTTGTCGTAATTTGGCGGCGCTGAGCCTTTTCTGCCACCATTGTACGCCTCATTTCCCGGGGAATTTGGCGAAATATGTCGGGAAAACATTAAAATTGTTTCACGTGAAACGCGTCGCTCCCGGCATCCGGCTCCGGGGCTCCCGGGTGGTCGCCCTGTCCGCCTCCGCCGCTCACTCCTTTTCCCACGGACGCAGGCGTCCGTGGGACCCCCTTTTTTGTGCAAAGTCCGCACCGCTTCTGGCTCCCGATTTGGTCGCCCGGCGCTCCGCTCCCTTGCTCCTCCTTTTCCGGTGCGAACCCGCTTCGCTGGGCTTCGCCCCGGGTATTGTTGGTTTTTCCGCCTCCAACCCTCGCTCCTTTTCCCACGGACGCCTGCGTCCGTGGGGTATGGCGGACTGCTTCCGGCGGCGAAATCCGAAAAAAATCCTGCTGAATGTTGAAAATCGGGATATATATGTTATAATGTATAAGTTAAATAGAAATTTCCTCCGGGGAGGCGTGAAATGGGTAAGATTATAGCTGTTGTCAACCAGAAAGGCGGCGTGGGCAAGACCACCAGCTGCGTTAATCTGTCTGCGGCTCTGCATGCGTTGGGCAAAAAGACCCTGCTATGCGACTTTGACCCCCAGGCCAACGCCACCTCCGGTTACGGCGTGGAAAAGGACGGCGTCAATTGCAGCTACAATGTGGTCATCGATGGCGTGCCTGCCTCCGAAGCTGTGCGCAGCACCGATTTCGGCGATATTATCCCCTCTCACAAGATGCTCTCGGGTGCAGGCGTGGAGCTTGTTTCCCAGGAGGACAGGGAGTACAAGCTGCGCAAGGCTCTGCTGCCCCTGAAAAATCAGTACGATTTTATCTTCATCGACTGCCCGCCCAGCCTTGAGCTGCTGACCCTCAACGGTCTGTGCGCCGCCGACGCGGTGCTCATCCCCGTACAGTGCGAATACTACGCCCTTGAGGGCGTTACCGACCTTGTGGGAACGCTGAAGGCCGTGAAGCAGAACTTCAACCGTCTGCTGGAGGTGGAGGGCGTGGTCATGACCATGTACACCGCCCGCACCCGCCTGTGCGAGGAAGTGGAGAGGGAAGTGCGCTGGTTTTTTGACGAAACCGTTTATAAAACCGTTATTCCCCGAAATATCCGCCTCAGCGAGGCTCCCAGCCACGGAATGCCGGCGGTTTATTACGACAAAAACTCCCGGGGAGCCAAGGCTTATATGGAGCTGGCCCGGGAATTTATCGCCAGACAGAAGTAATTCCATCCCGGAAGTGCTCCCCGGAAGCCAAAAATCGTCTCCCCGCCCCGCGAAAACCCGTTTTCGTGGGAAAAGGAGGAGCAAGGGAGCGGAGCGCCGGGCAATCAAGAGGTATATCGAGGACGGCAGATATGTTTCGCCTGAGTTGATTTACAATTACGGAGACGGTCCGACAAGAGCGTTTTTAGAACTCACAGGACTGGAGGATGTTTATGGACAGAAAGCCGAGCAAGGAATTACAGAAATGGCTGGAGATGGAGGAACGGATAGCGAAAGAGGACAAGAAGATGCGGGAGGAACTCATCGCAGAATACCGAGCCTCGCAAGCTATGACTGGAAAAACAATGACGTCGCCTACGGAGAAAGACCCCGGCTAATCTTTTCTTCCGAAGCGCAGGCGACCAAATCGGGAGCCAGAAGCCGTGCGGACTTTGCTATAAAAGGACCCCCGCGGACGCCTGCGTCCGTGGGAAAAGGAGCGAGGGTTGGAGGCGGACAGGGCGACCACCCGGGAGCCCCGGAGCCGGAAGCGTCCCCCCACCCGGGGCGAAGCCCAGCGAAGCGGGTTCGCACCGGAAAAGGAGGAGCAAGGGAGCGGAGCGCCGGGCAAGCGGCAGCGCGCCCGAAGCGGGGCGGACTTTGCGACCACGCCGTTTCACGTGAAACATCCCCATTAAACATAGAACTTTTCAGGAAAGGAAGGGGCAAATGAGCAAAAAAGGTCTGGGAAAGGGTCTGGGCGCCCTGCTGGGCGAGCCGGTAGCGGAAACTTCTTCCGCCGCCTCCACACTGCCCATCACCAAAATCGAGCCCGCCGCAAACCAGCCCCGCAAGGATTTTGAGCCCGAAGCTCTGGAAGCCCTGGCTCAATCCATCCGTCAGCACGGTGTGCTGCAGCCGCTGGCTGTGCGGAAAATCAGCGAAAACTGCTACCAGATTATCGCCGGCGAGCGCCGCTGGCGTGCCGCCCGTATGGCGGAGCTGGAGGAACTGCCCGTTATCATCATAAACGCCGACGACCGGCAGGCCATGGAGATGGCCATGGTCGAAAACCTGCAGCGCGAGGACCTCAATCCCATCGAAGAAGCCGCCGGATACAGGCAGCTGATGGAGGATTTCGGCCTGTCCCAGGAGGAAATGGCCAAAAAAGTGGGGCGTTCCCGTCCCGCGGTGGCAAACGCCCTGCGACTGCTGGCTCTGCCCGACGCCGTGAAGGCCATGCTCCGGGACGGAAGCCTTTCCGCAGGCCACGCCCGTGCTCTGCTGGCCATAAAAGACCCCTCCAAAATGGAGGCCGTGGCTCAGAGAGTGGCAAACGAACAGCTTTCTGTCCGCCAGACGGAGCTTTTAGCCGCAAGGCTGGCTGTTCTGGAGGATGACGCCCCCAAAACCGTCGCCGAGCCTCAGGTAAATTACATCACCGTCCTTGAGGAGGAGCTCACCGGACGGCTGGGGCGGAAAATCCGCATCGTAAAGGGACGCAAAAAGGGCAGAATTGAGCTGGAATTCTACAATGACGAGGATTTCGAGGCTCTTCTGGCCGCCATGAGACAATTCAAAAACAAGTAAAAGAGGTTTTTCAAATGCTTGACATCAAACTTATAAGAGAGAACAGCGCCGAGGTTAAGCGCCTGCTGGCAAACAAGGAGTACGACGCCGGCGAGACCATCGACAAAATTATAGAGCTGGACGGCCGCCGCCGCGCCATTATCGCCGAAAACGAGGAGCGCAAGGCCCGCCAGAACAAGATTTCCAAAGAAATTCCCGCTCTGAAGAAGGCCGGTCAGGATGCAAGCGCCATTATCGCCGAAATGGCTGAGCTGAAGGAGAAAATCCGCCTGTCCGACGTGGAACTCAAGGAGATTGAGGACGAGTATCGTCTGAATATGCTGTCCCTGCCCAACCTGCCCGACGCCGACCTGCTTCCCGGCGGCAAGGAAAACAACGAGCCCATCCGCTATTTCGGCGAAAAGCACAGCTTTGATTTCCAGCCCAAGCACCATGTTGACCTGTGCACCGACCTGGGTCTGATTGATTACGACCGGGGCACCAAGCTGGCAGGCAGCGGTTTCTGGATTTACCGGGGTATCGGCGCCCGTCTGGAGTGGGCTCTGCTCAATTACTTCATTGACACCCACATCGCCGACGGTTACGAGCTGCTGCTTGTACCTCACATGCTGGAGTACGAATGCGGTCTCACCGCCGGTCAGTTCCCCAAGTTCGCCGACGAGGTTTACAAAATCGCCAACCCCACCGATGACCGCATCCATTATATGCTGCCCACCGCCGAGGCCGCTCTGGTAAGCCTGTACCGCAACGAAATCCTCACCGAAAGCGACCTGCCCCGGAAGCTCTGCTCCTACACCCCCTGCTTCCGCCGCGAAGCCGGCTCCTACCGCTCCGACGAGCGCGGCATGGTCCGCGGCCACCAGTTCAACAAGGTGGAAATGGTTCAGTTCACCCTGCCCGAGAAGTCCGACGAGGCCTTTGAGGAGCTGGTCGCCAAGGCAGAAAAGCTGGTCAGCGGTCTGGGATTCCACTTCCGCACCGTAAAGCTGGCCGCCGCCGACTGCTCCGCCTCCATGGCCCGCACCTACGACATCGAAATCCTCATTCCTTCCATGAACGGCTACAAGGGAGTCTCCTCCGTATCCAACGCCCGTGACTATCAGGCCCGCCGGGGCAACATGCGCGTGCGCCGTGCCGACGGACGCATCGAGTTTGTCCATACTCTCAACGGCTCCGGCCTTGCCACCAGCCGCATCCTGCCCGCTCTGGTAGAGCAGAATCAGCTTGCCGACGGCAGCGTGGTTGTTCCCGAGGTACTGCGTAAGTATCTGTGCGGAATGGAAATAATTTCCAAATAAAACAAAAATAAAAATATAAAGGAGTAAGGAAAATGGAAAAGAAAAAAGGCTTTTTTCAGGAATTCAAAGAGTTCATAAGCCGCGGTAACGTACTGGATATGGCCGTTGGTGTTATCGTTGCCACCGCTTTCGGCAAGATCACCACCGCCCTTGTCAACAACGTCATCATGCCCTTCGTGGGCTGGATCTTCGGCGGTACCGACCTGAGCATGCTCAACATCACCCTGCGTGAGGCCGTCATGAACGGCGAAGAGGTTGTAAAACCCGCCATCGAGCTGGGCATCGGCACCTTCATCTCCGCCATCATCGACTTCGTCATCATCGCCTTCGTGGTATTCGCCATTGTCAAGGCCTTCAACAAGGCCCGCGAGCTGTCCGAAAAGAAGAAAAAGGCCGCCGAGGAAGCCGCTGCCGCTGCCGCGGAAGAGGCTCCCGCCGCTCCTCCCGAGCCCAGCGCCGAGGAGAAGCTCCTCACCGAGATCCGCGACCTGCTGAAGGCTCAGCAGAAATAAGCCCGTACATAAAAAACCACCCCATTGGGGGTGGTTTTTTGCGTTTTTTGCATCTTTCGTTATTCTTTTTCGTAATTTACGTTGACCGAGCCGCTGCCGGTATTGATATTGACGGTGGGGCCGGCGCTGTTTCCGCCGTAGCCGCCGACTATATTGCAGGAGCCGGAGCCGGTGTCGGCCTGCACGTAGCAGTAATCGGCAAGACTGCCCACAAGCTCGCCCTCCACGCCGCCGCTGCCGCTGCGCACATTGATGGAAACCGTGGCGTTAAGTCCCCAAAAGTCCACGCCGCCGCTGGCAACCTGCAGGGAAATGTTCTCCGCCCAGCAGTTTTCAACGTCCAGACTGCCGCTGCCGGTGCGCACGGAAAAATCGTCCCCGGCGGCGATTTCCGCCAGATCCACACCGCCGCTGGCGTTGGTGACGGAAACGTTGTCTCTTGCGCTGACGGAGCTGATGTCAATGCTGCCGCTGGAATTTTCCACGGTGACGCTGCCTGTGCGGGAAACAATGCCCAACGCGTCGATACCGCCGGAGCCGCTTCTGACGAAAACTTCGCCCTCTGCGATAAGCTGCTCCGCATCAATTTGGCCGGAGCCGCAGGTTATCTTCGCCCCGCCGGAGCACTCAACCCCGGATACCGACACTCCGCCGGAGCCGCCTTCAAGCTCCAGCTGTCCCAGGCTCACGCCCGTAACGGTGCCCTCGCCGGCTTTCACGTCCATTGTAATATCGCCCTCAAAATCCCGGGGCAGGGAAACCGTCAGCCGGGGTGCGCTCCATGGGAAAAGGTCGGTAATGGAAAAAACGCTTATGCCAAAGAGTTTGTCGCCGTCTTTTTCCTCGGAAATGACCAGCGTGCCGCCGCTGTCTCTGACGGTCAGTTTGTGTTCCTCGTTTTCGTCCCATTTTATGCCGATGCTGTCGCCGTCGCCCGGCACCACATGAACGTCGTAGTTGTAGGTATAAATCTCAATCCGGTCGGCTTCGGATGCGGTCTCCCGGGGGGAGTACTCCCGGCCAAGTGCCTCGCTGTCCAAGTCAAAACTGCGTCCCATGGCCAGCCAGCCGGCAAATCCCATAACGGCGCCCAACACTATCAGCACCACCGCAACGATTACGGCGGTCAAAACGCCTTTTTTCATCTTGTCCGCCTCCTTTTGAAAATGGTCTTAAAGCTCCAGCCGGTAAATCTGGCGCAGACTTTGGTAAGTTTTATCATGCCTATCAGCCACAAAATGCCGATGCCCGCGCAGACTATGCCGCAGCCGGCAAGCCAGATTGCAGCCACCGCGCCGCCGGGTACCATCAAGGCTATTGCCGCGCCGCCGATGCCCCCGATGAGGCCTGCCGCAAAGCCTGCCACGCCGCACCAAAGCCCGGCAACCCCCGACCAGATGCAGATGTAGACCGCCAGCATGATAACCGCCAGCACAACAAGAGCCACAATCCACAACGGCGAGCCGATGATGATTGCCGCCGTGCGCAGAGCCTTTCCGGAGGAGCGGGGCTTTTTGGCAAATTCGCCGCCCATTTCGGAAACGAAATTTCCAGCCGCCTCGGCGGGGTCGCCCAGAGCGGCCACGGCCTCCTGCTCGGTCATGCCGTCGGAGACCATATCTTCAATCATTTCTATGTAATAAGCAACCGCCTGCCGGCGCTCGCCTGTCTCCACGCCCAGACGGCGCAGATTTTTGTCAAACTTCTTTAAAAATTCAGTCGCGCTCACCGGTGGAGACCTCCTTTTCTATAAAATCGTATATGCTCATAATGCTTTTCCATTCCTGCATAAATTCCGCAAGTTTTTCTCTGCCCCCGGGGGTCATGGAGTAGTATTTTCTAAGTCTGCCGCCGAACTCCGCCGAATAAACTCTCAGAGAGCCTGCCGCCTCCAGCCGACGCAGTATGGGATAAAGGGTGCTTTCGGACATTGTCACGTAGGGTGACAGGTCTTTTATTATCTGATAGCCGTAGCTGTCGCCGCGCACCAGCGCCGCCAGCACGCACACGTCCAGTAAGCCCCGTTTTAGCTGTGTATCCATAAAATACCTCCTTTCGCGTTATACTATACGACGCATAGTATGCAAAGTCAAGAGGTTTTTTGAAAATTTTCCCCAAAAAAGCTCTAACCCCCTCTTTGAGGGGGTTAATTTTTTTATTATCCGAAAATTTTGCTGATAATCTCAAGGGTTTTGAACTTGAAAACCACACTTTCCCTCTCTCCGCCGGTGATGAAGGCAATCTCTCCCTCCGTCAGCCCCGCCTGTGCCGCCGCGGCGGTAAATTCCTCCTCCGTGGCGCTTTGGCACAGGGGCGGAAACACCACGCACCACCAGTTTTGTCCCGCGCCCTCGCCTACGGTCACGGTCAGGGCGGTGTAGCTCCCCGCCGGCAGGGCAAAAATGCCGTAATCCCGGGTGGTGAAGGTCTTTTTCTCCATCTGCACGGCGCAGTTTTCCCCGGCGGCCTGCCCGATAAGAGCCAGATTTTCCTCTATCAGCTCCGCCGCCGCGGCGGAACTGTCCGCCGCCTCCGTCAGCCGGGATACCTGCGCCAGAACTCTGTCGCGCACCTGCAATTTATAGGCCTGGTCCGCCTCGCTGTCGGAATTTGCGACAACATGCAGTCTTATCACCTTGTCCGCCACCGCCGCCTGTGCCGCCTGAGCCCACACCGCCCACAGCGCCGCGGCGCACAAAAACACCATTAAAAATTTACGCATAAAAAGCGCCTCCGTCCTATGTATTGACTACATTGTGGACAAAGGCGCGAAAATTTATACCGAAAGGGAGTTTTGTCGATTTTTTAACAAACTTTTTTGATTTTTTGCATAACAATATGTCAAAAATGTATTTAAGTTTTACTCAAACAGTGATAGAATTGTTTTCATAGGGCAAAAAGATTGTGCCCTTATTTGATTTTCGCCCGGGGCAGGCTCCAGCGGAACCGGGCCGCGCAAAATCGCAGGGCGATTATCACAATTGCGCCTATAAGCATGGCCGGCGCCGCGCCGGTGACGCTCCACAAAAGGGAGCAGACCACCGCTCCCCCAAGGGAAGCCAGAGCGTAAATGTGCTTAACGAAAACGTAGGGAGTGTTTCCCGCCAGCACGTCGCGGATTATCCCGCCGCCCACGCCGGTGATGACGCCCACGAAGATAAGCAGGAAAAATGATGGCTCCGCCAGCGCTTCCATGGCGGTCTGAATGCCCACCACGGTGAAAATGCCAAGACCGATGGAGTCCGCCGTCAGCATCAGCGCGTCAACAACTTTGCCGCTGTGGCTGATGCCGCTCTGCACCGCCGGTATAAAGGCGATGACGGATACCACAATTGCCAAAACAGCGTAAACGGGATTTGTGAACATGGCCGGAGGGGTGCATCCCAGAGTGATGTCGCGGATGGCGCCGCCGCCCACGGCGGTGCACAGACCCAGTATCACCACGCCGAAAATATCCATTTCTTTTTTCATGGCGGTCACCGCGCCGGAAACGGCGAATGCCATGGTGCCGATAAGCTCGAACACCAGTACCACAGTATTGAACAAAGTCCTCTCCCCGTTCATATAATATAAGGTCTGTATATTTTAGTACGGCGGCGGGAATTTTTCAACCGGGATTTCCACAAAACCGGCCTTTGACATCCACCTTTTCAACATCGTTTACTTATGTTGCGAAATGCTTTTTGTGTACCGACATCTTGGAAAGTTAGAACATCCATAAAACTGGTGTCCCGCATTCGTTCCTCTTTTTGAGGTTCTTAAAACCAACTCCCCGGAACAAACAGGGCATTTGTCATTGTTGACCATTCTATTGTAAACCATTGCCTTATGGTATTCTTTTACGGCTTTATCAGGGTTGGAAAAAGCAGACAGGCGCTTGTGCATACTATTGATCTGCTCCTCTGTAAGCACATCGGGATACTTTTTCCATATTCTTTTTAGCAGTTTTGAAAATTGGCTGGCATAGCATACATAAACATCCGGCGACAAATAGTTCAGCGATTTTATATTACACCTATCCGAAAAAACAATTATCGAGAAAAATGGCACATTTTCGCCTGCGCCTATGTACTGCTTTATCGCCTTTATGTGCGTTCTGTTTTGCCATATAGGATTATAAAAACTATGCTTTTCCACTATGCTTCTTCCAAATAAGGTTTTGCCGCCATACAGTGTGGATGTCCATTTAGCATTCTTTTCGTCACCAAAAATATACCCGGAATAATTTTTGCTTTCCATAACAAAAAGACCTTTTTTTGTTATATATAAAACATCTATCTGCGACAGCATATCGTCCTTATAAGGAATATAAATATCGTTTAATTTACGCCCTTTATACCCCCAAAAGTTAAGGCTTCGGAGTTTTGATTCAATTTCAACTTCGCCTATTTTGCCAAGCTCTTCCGAAGACGGGCGAAAGAAATTTTTAATTAGCCTCCAAAACATAGCTCCACCTCTTTTTGGATCGCCCCAATGAAAATTTTTATACAGTATATCATAAGCACATATGCACCCGCAACTTTATCGACTTCGGCGTAACAACAGGTTTTTATAACCACCCGTAACGAAGAAAAACGGCAACCCCTGTCGGGGTCACCGGGGTCACACGCGAGCCCAGCAGCGCGGGTCGCGTGGGAAAAGGAGGCGCAGCGGCATGAGCGCGCGATGGCTTTTTATAAAAAAGTCGTCGCAAGCGATATAAAGCTTGCGACGACGTGTGATTACACTACAAAAAAGATCGGCTGCTTTACCACGCCACATCTTATTTCATGCGCATCAAAAAGAATTCTTTTCGTATCGTTTCTCAAAAGAAAATTTGCCGCTCGTTACGTTAGTGGTTCAGATTGAATGGTTGCTTCAAATTTCAAGACAAATTCAGTTTTGCTGCTGTCAAATATCAAATTGAACCGAATCATCCATGAAAAGTGATTTGCTTCGAGCTTAT
>JAFSIK010000089.1 GCA_017439805.1 Oscillospiraceae bacterium | reverse complement strand
CAGCATTACTCTCTGTCTCTATTATATGGATGAACGTAAAATATTAGTATGCTGTCAATGGCGTATAGATACTGTCAATAGTTTTGCGCAAATTCATTTTTAAACTTAACCGCCTTGGCTACCACGAACCAGTCAGACTTGGTTCCGTCAAGAGTGCCGTGCACGAAGCTTGCTCTTGACGGGAACTGGGCAGACTGGTACCGTGAAGCCGGCGGTAAGTTCATAGTCAAACCGACGGTCAATCAAGTTAACCGGCTATGATTTCCTCTTCTTCAGAGAATATCATTGATGTCAGATGCTCCATGTTCAAGTAGCGTTTAGTTCCCCATTCGCTGCTCGTTACATGGCGCAGACGGGCGCATACCAGCATCAGAGCCGATTCTCCATCAGGAAATGTACCGACCACTTTGGTACGACGTTTGATCTCGCGGTTCAAACGTTCCAGCGTATTGTTGGTCCGGATCCGCGTCCAATGCTGTTCTGGGAAATTCATATAGGTCAGGGTTTCCTCAATAAACTCCTCGACCTTAGAAGCTGCTTTTGACAACTTCATACCCCGCAGCTTCTCTGCAACCTGTTTTGCTTTTTCGCGCGCGGCAGTTTTATCCTCCTGTGCGTGGATCGCTTTCAGCATTTTGGCTGTTTCATTGACTTTGTGCTTAGGAACAACGGAAAATACATTTCGATAAAAATGAACAATACAACGTTGATATTTAGCCTGGGGAAACACCTGGCCGATTGCCTCGACCATGCCCAGAGCCTTGTCCCCGATGATCAGCTTAACACCCTTTAATCCGCGCGATTTCAGCCATACAAAGAAGTTTTTCCAGCTTTCCAGGTCTTCTTTGAGACCTTCAGCAGCTCCGATAATTTCGCGATAACCATCGGCTGTCACGCCGATTGCGACGAGAACAGAGACATTTTCGAATTCCTCACCCCAGCAGCGTTTTAGGTAAATGCCGTCAACGTATACATACGGGTAGGATGCACTGCCGAGTTTTCGGTTACGCCATCGTTCGATGTTTTCATAAGCTTTTTTATTGAGGTTGCTGATCGTGCCGGGAGAAACTTTGGTTCCCCATAATGCCTCTGTGATGTCTTCCACACGACGGACAGAAACTCCGGCCAGATACATCTCGATCAGTGCTTCCTCAATGGATGATTCACGGCGGCGATATCGCTCAATGATAGCTGTTTCAAACGCAACACCTTTGAGTTTGGGTACCCGAAGATTAACTTCTCCGGCAGTAGTAGTAAAGGATCGGTCATAGTGACCGGCCCGGTAACCCTGCCGCTGCTCATCGCGAGCGTAGCGTTCTGCGTTCACCAGTTTATTCGCTTCGGCATCCAGCATGGCAGTGAGGGTTTCTTCTACACCATTTTTTACAAGATCTTTCAATTCGGTGTGGATTAATTCCTGATTCAGTTGTATAATGTTATCAGACATAGTTCTAAACCTCCTTGGTTTTTGTGTGTGGTAACTCAATTATACCATCGGTTTAGACTATGTCTATTTTTTATTAAATTGAATTTGCGCAATTAATTATACGTTATCGCGCTCACTGAACTGTTTTTGATTGAGAGAAATAAAACCATTTGCAACTGTGAAAACTATGTGATATATTCATATAAAAGATTTGACTAAAGTGAGGTAGCAACTATGTCAATGTTTGCAGATCAGGCTCGGATTTTTATTAAATCCGGCAAAGGCGGCGACGGTCATGTCAGCTTCCGCCGCGAACTGTTTGTGCCGGACGGCGGACCTGACGGCGGCGACGGCGGCAGAGGCGGAGACATTATTTTTCAGGTAGATAAAGGATTGAACACTCTTTACGATTTCCGGCACGTACGCAAGTATGTGGCACGTCCCGGCGAGGAGGGCGGCAAGCGCCGCTGCCACGGTAAAGATGCGGAGGATCTGGTGATCAAGGTTCCCGAGGGGACGGTGATCCGCGACGCGGAGAGTGGAAAGGTCATTGCCGATATGTCCGGCGAGGAAAATCAGCGAAAGATCATTTTGAAAGGCGGCAAAGGCGGCTGTGGAAATATGCACTATGCCACTTCCACCATGCAGGCACCCAAGTATGCCCAGCCCGGACAGGCAGGGCAGGAGCTGTGGGTTATCCTTGAATTGAAAGTAATCGCTGATGTTGGTCTGGTCGGATTCCCCAACGTAGGAAAGTCCACACTGATCTCCCGTGTGTCCAACGCAAGACCGAAGATCGCCAACTATCATTTCACCACCCTTGATCCCCATCTGGGTGTGGTTGAT
>JAFSIK010000088.1 GCA_017439805.1 Oscillospiraceae bacterium | reverse complement strand
GCGCCCGTGAACTGCACAGGGCAGTTCAGGTCGGTCGGCCATTTTGCAGGCCGAAGGACTCGGAGAATTGAGTGTATGGATTATATCATTTATACAATGTGTTGTCAAGTTTGACAGACCTTTTTGCCGGGAAAACAGGTTATTTATGCTCATGTTGTCAAAGTTCACCTGAAGTTCACTTTGCTTTCGTTTAATTAGCGTGTTATACTATGCCGCAGGTGCGCGTATGTGTGCCGGCGATACTTTCAGAGGTGTACGCATGGGTAAGAAGAAAGTCAATATGGCTCACTTCCTTCTGGGCAGCCGCTTCTCCAGCTGGATGAAGCTGCTGAAACAGAACGATTTTAAAATAAGAAAAGAAAGCCGGGGGCAGGCGGCTCTTATCACCGCCACTTCTCTGTTTTTGTCTGTGCCCGGCACTGTTGAGCGCATTCTTTACAAAAAGCGCATTGAGGAAACCAAAATTGAAAAAGACCCCATATACATCATGGGCTTCTGGCGCACCGGCACCACCTTCATGCAGTATCTTTTCAGCCGCGACCCCCAGTTCGGCTGGCTTGACCCGGTGGGCAGCGCCACCATTTCCAACTGCATCCTTATGCGCAAATTCCTTACCAGAGCCCAGTCCAAAGTGCTGGGTACCGCAAGGCCTATGGACAATATGGAATACTCCGTGGATTTCCCCATGGAGGACGCCTTCAGCCAGGCCACATTCTCCGACCTGGCGGTCATTCACATGATGGCTTTCCCCCAGAATTACAAGCGCTACATCCCCTGCGCCTTTATCCAGGATCTGCCGGAAAAGGAGCGTGCGCGCTGGCACAGGGAATATGCCTATATTCTTAAAAAGAACACCTTTATTCAGGGCGGAAAGCAGATGCTTCTGAAATCCCCGGACAACACCGCCCACCCTGCCGATATCATTCAGGATTATCCCAACGCGAAATTCATCTGCCTGTGCCGCGACCCATACGTCACCGCCATGAGCACCGTACATATGTTTACAAAGCAGATGGAAATTCTGGCTCTGCAGGACAAACCCGGCCCGGATTTCGACAATCTTATCGAAGACGTGGTGCTGGAAATCATGGAAAGAATGTACAGGGAATATTTCGAATACGAAAAGACCCTGCCCAGAAACCAGTCCATGATAGTCATTTACGAGGATTACACCAAGGATCCCCTCAACTACACCAGAAAAATTTACGAGCAGCTTGAGATCCCCGGTTTCGAGGAGGCGCTGCCCCATATGGAAAAATACGTCCGTTCCCAGGAGGGTTATGTGAAAAACAAGTTCACCCTCTCCAAGCGGTTCTGTGACAAAATCAACAGCCGCCTCGGTTTCTATTTCGATTACTGCGGCTATGAAAAGCGGGAGGTCAACGACTGATGGATCATCTTGACAAACTTGAAAGCAAAAGCATACACATTCTCCGTGAAGCATACGCCGCCTTCGGCAATCTCTGTATGCTCTGGTCCATAGGCAAGGACTCCACCGTTCTGCTGTGGCTGGCCCGCAAGGCCTTCTACGGTCACGTGCCCTTCCCCCTTGTCCATGTGGACACCCACCACAAAATCCCCGAGATGATCGAATACCGCGACCGTCTTGCAAAGGAATACAACCTCTACATGATCTACGGCGAAAACAGGGAGGCTCTTGAGGCCAAGAGAACCTATCCCGACGGCAACGTAGGCCGTGTTGAGTGCTGCGCCGCTCTGAAAACCGAGGCTCTGACCCACACTCTGGACGGCTCCTGGCCCCGCTACAGGCTCAATCTGACCACCGGTCAGTACGAGCGCGACACCAACACCGACATGTACACCGGCGTTATCGTTGGCGCCCGCAGCGACGAGGAGGGCAGCCGCTCCAAGGAGCGCTATTTCTCCCCCAGAGACAAGAGCAACGACTGGAATCTGGACGACCAGCCCCCCGAATTCTGGAATCAGTTCAAAACCGACTTCGCCCCCGGTACCCATGTTCGCATCCATCCTCTGCTGGACTGGACCGAGCTGAACATCTGGGAATACATAGAGCGCGAAAAAATACCCACCGTTTCCCTGTATTATGACCAGGGCGACGGCACCCGTTACCGCAGCCTTGGCTGCGCCTGCTGCACCAATCCCATCAAGTCCTGCTCCAAGAACCCGGCGGACATTATCGCCGAGCTTAAAGAGGGCGCTCTGGCCCATATTGCCGAGCGCAGCGGCCGCGCTCAGGACGCCGAGGACGGCGGCGGACTTGAAACTCTCCGTAGAAACGGTTACATGTAAGGCGGGTGAGCAAAAATGATTGAACTTGAAAACATGAGCGTTGTTACCGTAGGTCACGTTGACCACGGTAAGAGCACCGTGATAGGCCGTCTGCTGGCGGATTCCGGCTCCCTGCCCGAGGGCAAGCTGGACATGGTACGTGAAAACTGCCGCCGCAACAGCAAGCCTTTTGAATATGCCTTCCTGCTGGACGCCCTGAAAAAGGAGCAGTCCCAGGGTATCACCATCGACACCGCCCGATGCTTTTTCAGCACCGAAAAGCGCCGCTATATCATCATCGATACCCCCGGTCACATCGAGTTTCTGAAAAACATGGTCACCGGCGCCTCCCGAGCCGAGGCCGCCCTGCTGGTCATCGACGCCGCCCGCGGCATTGAGGAAAACACCCGCCGTCACGGCTATTTCCTGTCCATGCTGGGCATCCGCCAGGTTGCCGTTCTGGTCAACAAAATGGACCTTGTCAAGTACTCCGAAAAGGTTTACAACGACATCCGCGACGAGTACGGCGCTTTCCTGAAAAAGATAAATATCGTCCCCGAATGCTTCATCCCCGTCAGCGGTTTTGAGGGCGACAACATTGCAAATCCCTCTAAAAACATGCCCTGGTACAAGGGGCTGACCGTCCTGCGTCAGCTGGACGAGTTCAAGGCCGCTTCCCCCGCCGAAAACCTGCCCCTGCGTATGCCTGTGCAGGGCGTTTACAAGTTCACCGGCGGCGGTGACAGCAGGCGTATCATCGCCGGCACCATCGAATCCGGCAAGCTTCGCGACGGCGACAGACTGGTCATCCTGCCCTCCGGCAAGCGCACCAGCGTAAAGTCTCTTGAGGTATGGAACGCCGAAAAACCCGAAGAATTCGTTCCCGGTCAGGCCGCGGGCTTCACCATGACCGAGCAGATATTCGCCGAACGCGGCGAAATCGTCTGCCGTGAGGATGAGGTCGCCCCCCAGGTAGGCGTTAAGCTGAAGGTCAACCTTTTCTGGCTGGGCAAAGAACGCTTTGAAAAGGGCAAGGCTTACTTCCTCAAGTGCGGCACCGCCAAGGTGGTAATGCGTCTTGAAAACGTGGAACGCGTGGTAAACGCCTCCGATCTGAGCTGCATGAACCGCCAGTACGTTGACAAGCACGAGGTTGCCGAGTGCGTTCTGGAACTGGAGCACCCCATCGCCTTCGATCTGGCAGGTCAGACCGAGGCCACCAGCCGCTTCGTTATCATTGACGAGTATGAGATCGCCGGCGGCGGCATCATTACCGAGGCTCTTAAATCCCACGACTATGACGTGAGAAATATCCGCTGGGCTTCCGGCGGCATCAGCGGCGAGGAGCGCAAAAAGCTCTCCGGTCAGGGCATGGTTGTCTGGATGACCGGTCTCTCCGGCAGCGGCAAGACCACCATCTCCCTTGAGGCTGAAAAACGCCTTATCCGCGCCGGCATAAACGCCTACATTCTGGACGGCGACAAGCTGCGCCGGGGTCTCAACAGCGACCTGGGCTTCGGCGATGCAGACCGCAAGGAAAACATCCGCCGCACCGCGGAGGTGGCAAAGCTCTTTGCCGACGCAGGCAACGTTACCATCGTCACCCTTATCTCCCCCTTCGAGGAGAGCCGCCGTCAGGCAAGGGAAATCATCGGCGACAGCTTTATGGAAGTTTACGTCAAGGCCGACCTTGAAACCTGCATGAAGCGCGACCCCAAAAAGCTCTACAAAAAGGCAAAGGCCGGAGAAATCACCAGCTTCACCGGCATCGACAGCCCCTACGAGGAGCCCAAAACCCCCGATCTGGTGCTGGATACCCAGCAGTGGGACGAGGTGGAATGCGTGGAAATGCTTCTGGGCGCCATAGCCTCCCACGGGGAAAAAATCAAGGAGTAAACCATAACAACCGGCACGGGAAACCGTGCCGGTTTTGCGTTTTGCGCTATAATCGACTTAATTTTTCTTTATTTTTATAGAAAATAACATATTGGTTTTTTCGCATATGTATGTTAAAATGTGTACATAAAAATTGAGGGACCTTTTGTAACTGACGGAACAGTGGAACAAACCACATGGGAGCAAAAGAGTTAGTTTTGTCGACCGTCTGGGCAGCTCTGCTTTTCACAGGGTAAGAGCGCCCGGATTTTTTGTTTTTCACCCACTTGCCGCCGTACCCCGGCGAGCCCCTATCACAGGAGGAAAAAGTTATGAAAAAAGTCGCCATCGTAATGGGCTCTGACAGCGATCTGCCCGTTCTGGAAAGCGCCTTTGACACCCTGCGCCAGTTCGGCGTACCCTTCCAGGTACGTATCCTCTCCGCCCACCGCACCCCCAATCAGGCGGCTGAATTTGCTTCCTCCGCCAGAGACAAGGGTTTCGGCGTTATCATAGCTGCCGCCGGCAAGGCTGCTCATCTTGCAGGCTCCATCGCGGCAAATACCACCCTGCCCGTTATCGGCATTCCCGTAAAATCTTCAAACCTTGACGGCATTGACGCCCTTCTGTCCACCGTGCAGATGCCCTCCGGCATACCTGTAGCCACGGTGGCTATAAACGGGGCTGCCAATGCCGCGCTGCTTTCCATACAGATGCTCGCTTTAAGCGACGAGACCCTGGCGGAAAAGCTCGCCGCATTCCGTAAGGAAGCGGAGGAGAAAGTCCTTGCCAAGGACGCCGCCGCCGGCGAAAAATATAATTTTTGCTGATCATAAAAAGGAGAAATGAACGATGGAAAATCTTAAGCATGTTTATACCGGCAAAACCAAAAACGTTTACGAACTGCCCAACGGCAACTATCTGCTGAAGTTCAAGGACGACTGCACCGGCAAGGACGGCGTGTTCGATCCCGGTGAAAACTCCGTCGGCCTGACCATCGAGGGCGTGGGCGATGTCAACCTGCGCATGTCCATCTACTTCTTTGAGAAGATCAACGCCGCCGGCATCAAGACCCATTACGTAAACGCCGACCTGGCCAACACCACCATGGAGGTTCTGCCCGCCAAGGTATTCGGCAAGGGTCTGGAAGTTATCTGCCGCCATAAGGCCGTTGGCAGCTTCCTGCGCCGTTATAAGGATTACTGCACCGAGGGTCAGGATCTGCCCGCCTACGTTGAGACCACCTTCAAAAACGATGACCTGGGCGATCCTCTG
>JAFSIK010000087.1 GCA_017439805.1 Oscillospiraceae bacterium | reverse complement strand
GCCCCGAAGCCGGAAGCCGGAAGGGACGCGCGGCCGGGGGGCCGCTCTGTGCTTTTGTTTCCCCTGCGAAAACGGGTTTTCGCGGGAAAAGGAGCGCCCGGCGGAGGCGGACAGGGCAAGCGGAGCGTGCCCCGAAGCCGGAAGCCGGAAGGGACGCGCGGCCGGGTGCATATAATGGTTGAAAACCGGGCGGGGATACATTATAATCATATCAAATCACTCCGGAGGACGAAAAATGGAACTTGATTTGAAAGAACTGATGAAACTGCCCCTGTTTCAGGGCATTTTCGAGCCCCATATGGAGGAACTGACCGGATGTATCTACACCCGTGTTGAGCAGTTTCCCGCCGGCGCGGAAATTCTGCCTCCGGAAAAATACGGCGAAGCTGTGGCGGTGGTGATGAAGGGCGCGGTCCGGGTCACCCGTACCGACACCGGCGCGGCCATGGCGGAGCTTTCCGAAAACCAGATGTTCGGACGGGGCTTTTTCCAGGGCGACATTCTGCCCAATACCGACGAGGAGGCCGATCCCGCCCCGGTGGATTGGAAAATCGCCGTCACAGCGGCGGAGGACTGCCGTATACTTTTCGTCAGCCACGAAAATCTCATCACTCCCTGCTGGTTCAGCTGTTTTTACCACGCCAGAGCAATCTCCAACGCCCAGAGTGAGGCGAAAAAAATTAACGAAAAATACGGAAAGCTGATTTGAACGCAAAAAACCCCATCTCTTTCGAGATGGGGTCTCTTTTTTATTCCGCTCCGCCGCCCAGAACGAATTTCAGGGCGATAAGCTGAAGCACGATGATAACGGGAATGCCGATGGTGAATTTTTTGTGGCGGGTCTTGTGGCGGAAGATATACATTCCGGCCAGCACTCCCAGACTTCCGCCCACAACGGCGACGAAAAACAGGGTGCGCTCGGGAATGCGGCGCTTGTCCGTCTGGGCCTTGGCCTTGTCAATGCCCATAATCGCAAGACCGAACACATTCACAATCACCAGCCAGGCAATAAGTGCCTCCATTACTCGGCGGCTTCTTCGGTCTTGCCGGCGGCGGACTGCTCGGCCAGCTCTTTCTCGCGCATTTCCTTCAGAGCCAGCTTGCGGGACAGGTTTACACGGCCGCGGTCGTCGATTTCGGTGACCTTGACCCAGGTGTAATCGCCTTCCTTGATAACGTCTTCAACCTTTTCGGTGCGCTTGAACTCAAGGTCCTTGATGTGGCACATGCCGTCCTTGCCGGGTACCAGCTCGATAAAGGCGCCGATGGGGATGATGCGTACGCACTTGCCGTAGTAGAGCTTGCCGATTTCGGGCACGAAAACGATGTTTTCGATGGTCTTCTTGGCGGCCATGCAGGACTCCAGGCTGATGGAGGAGATGAATACGCTGCCGTCGTCCTCGATGTCGATCTTTGCGCCGGTGTCGGCAACGATCTTCTGGATGACCTTGCCGCCGGAGCCGATGACTTCGCGGATCTTTTCGGGGTCGATCTTCATGGAGAGCATCTTGGGAGCGTACTTGCTGACCTCAGCTCTGGGCTCGCCGATGCAGGGAACCATGATCTCGTCAAGGATTTCGTAACGGGCGTCGCGGGTGATGGTCAGAGCCTCGCGGATGATGGGGCCGGTGAGACCTTCGTTTTTCAGGTCCATCTGAATGGCGGTAACGCCCTTCTTGGTGCCGGCGACCTTGAAGTCCATCTCGCCGTGGAAGTCTTCAACGCCCTGAATGTCGATAAAGGTGGTGAAATCGTCGTCGCCCTCGGTGATAAGACCGCAGGAGATGCCGGCAACGGGAGCCTTGATGGGCACGCCGGCGTCCATCAGAGCCAGAGTGGAGCCGCAGATGGAGCCCTGAGAGGTGGAGCCGTTGGAGCTGAGAACCTCGGAAACCACGCGGATGGCGTAGGGGAACTCCTCAACGCTGGGCAGAACGGGAACCAGAGCCTTCTCCGCCAGGGCGCCGTGGCCGATCTCGCGGCGGGAAACGCTGCGGGAGGGCTTGGCCTCGCCGGTGGAGTAGCCGGGGAAGTTGTACTGGTGCATGTAGCGCTTTTCGGTCTCGGGCCAGATGTTGTCCAGCTTCTGAGCGGCGGACAGGGTGTCCAGAGTGCAGATGGACAGAACCTGAGTCTGGCCGCGGGTGAACAGGCCGGAGCCGTGGGTGCGGGGCAGCAGGCTGACCTCGGCGGCCAGAGGACGGATTTCGTCCTTGCGGCGGCCGTCAACACGCTTGCCCTCGTGGAGCCATGCGCGGACTACGACCTTCTGCAGCTTGTACATGATCTCGTCCATGAGATCGGCGATGTTGGGCCAGCTTTCGCTGTACTTTTCGATAATGTCAACCTTGATGGGGGTCAGACGCTCTTCGCGGACGTTCTTGTCGTCGGTGTCCATGGCGAAGCGGATCTGATCAAGGTACTCTTCCTTCAGCTGAGTCAGCAGACCCTCGTCGATGGCGCCGGAAACGAAGGAGAACTTGGGCTTGCCAACCTGAGTGACGATAAACTTAATCCACTCAACGATCTTCATGCTCTCCTCGTGGCAGGCCATGATACCGTCATAGATGATGTCCTCGGGGATCTGGTTGGCCTCGGTCTCGATCATGACGACTTTCTTGTCGGTGGAGGCGGTGGTGATGATCATTTCGGTCTTTTCGCGCTGCTCGGCGTTGGGCATCAGCACGATCTCGCCGTCAACCAGACCGGCGACGCAGCCGGCGATGGGGCCGTTCCAGGGAATGTCGGAGCAGGCCACGCAGATGGAGGCGGCGATCATGGCGGGGATCTCGGGGGATACGTCGGGATCCACGGACAGCACGGTGAGGGTCAGAACAACGTCGTTTCTCAGATAGCTGTCAAACAGGGGACGCATGGGGCGGTCGATAAGACGGCCTGCCAGGGTGGCCTTTTCACCGGGGCGGCCTTCACGGCGGGTGAAGGAGCCGGGGATACGGCCGGCGGCGTAGATTTTCTCCTCGAACTCAACGGTCAGGGGGAAGTAGTCGATGCCTTCCTTGGGCAGGGCGCTGGCAACTACGTTAGCCATAACAACGGTGTCGCCCATACGGACGGTGCAGGACATGTTGGTCAGCTCGGCGAACTTGCCGAACTCCACGGAAATTTCCTGACCGGCGAACATGGTCTTGAAAATTTTATGGTTGGGGAATTCTTTTCTGGTAATCATTTTCTTTCGTCCTTTCTCAAACAACACGGGGGAACACACAAAAAATTTTGTTTTTTCGGAAGGGAAAGGGTGTGTGCGGGAAAACCATCAGGGTTTTCCTGCGCGTTGAGCGCGCCCAGCGCGCGGATAGCCCCGCCGCAGCGGCCGCTTCCCATTTTTAACGCAAGGCGTTAAAAATGGGAAGCGAGTAAACTCACTTCCCATTTACCCTCATTAACCCTCAGAAAAAATAGCTTATTTACGGATGCCCAGCTTGGCGATGATGGCACGATAGCGCTCGATGTCCTTCTTGGCAAGGTAGTCAAGCATCTTGCGGCGCTTACCAACCATCTTCAGCAGGCCGCGGCGGCTGTGATTGTCATGCTTGTGAACCTTCAGATGCTCGGTCAGCTGAGCGATACGCTCAGTGAGGATAGCGATCTGAACTTCGGGGGAGCCGGTGTCGGCGGGATGAGTCTTGTTAGCTTCGATAACTGCGGTTTTCTGATCCTTGGTAATCATTGTTTCACCTTTTCAAAAATATTATTTCCACATTTCCGAGAAAAACGCCGGTGGAGCGAAATACCCAGAAACAGGATAGCACGGGAACTATATCACACGGCGCAGACAAAGTCAAGCAATATTTGCGCGTATTTAATATATAATGTAAGAAAAAGCCTCCGGCGTTTGTGCCGGAGGCTTCATTTTTATTCCTTTTCCTGAATATCCAGAGCGATGGACAGCTCCCGAAGCTGTTTGTCGTCCACGGGAGAGGGACAATCCATCATCAGGTCGGAAGCGTTCTGCACCTTGGGGAAGGCGATAACGTCGCGGATGCTCTCCGCCTCGGCCATGAGCATAATAAGTCTGTCCAGACCGTAGGCCAGACCGCCGTGGGGAGGCGCGCCGTACTTGAAGGCGGTGATGAGGTGACCGAATTGCTCCTGGGCCTGCTCATCGGTGAAGCCCAGAGCCCGGAACATGGCCTGCTGAACCTCGGGCACGCTGATTCTGATGGAGCCGCCGCCCAGCTCGGTGCCGTTGAGCACGATGTCGTAGGCCTTGGCGCGGCAGGCGGTCTTGTCGGTTTCCAGCTTGCCGATGTCCTCGTCCATGGGAGCGGTGAAGGGGTGGTGCATGGCTACGTAGCGGTCATCCTCCTCGGAGTACTCGAACATGGGGAATTCGGTTACCCAAAGGAACTTGTAAACGCCCTTTTCGATAAGACCCATTTCACGGGCAACGTGACAGCGCAGAGCGCCCAGCGCCGCGAAAACAACCTCGTTTTTAACGTCGCCCACGATGAGGATAAGGTCGCCGTCCTCAGCGCCTGCGGCGGCCTTGATGGCGGCCATTTCCTCCTCGGTCATAAACTTTGCAAAGGAGGATGTCATCTCGCCCTGGTGCAGTCTTGCCCAGGCCAGACCTTTTGCCTTGTAGGTTTTGACGAAGTCGGTGAGCTTGTCGATTTTCTTTCTGGGGAAGGCCTCGGCGCCGCCCTTGACATTGATAAGACGGACGCTGCCGCCTTCCGCCACGGGGCCGGCAAACACGCCGAAGCCGCAGTTTTTAACGATGTCGGAGATGTCGCAAAGCTCCATGCCGAAGCGCAGGTCGGGCTTGTCGCTGCCGAAGCGGTCCATGGCCTCACGGTAGGGCATACGCAGGAAGGGGGTCTCAACCTCAACGCCCAGAGCTTCCTTGAAAACTCTCTTCAGAAAGCCCTCCTGCACCTCCATGACCTGATTTTCGTCCACAAAGGACATCTCAAGGTCAATCTGGGTGAACTCGGGCTGGCGGTCGGCACGCAGGTCCTCGTCGCGGAAGCAGCGGGTGATCTGCATTTAGCGGTCAAAGCCGGACAGCATCAGCAGCTGCTTGTACTGCTGGGGGCTCTGGGGCAGGGCGTAAAATTCGCCGGGATGCACGCGGCTGGGAACAAGATAGTCTCTTGCGCCCTCGGGGGTGGACTTGGTGAGCATGGGAGTTTCGATTTCAAGGAAGCCCTGCTCGTCAAAATAGTCACGGGCGATTTTGGTGACCTTGTGGCGCAGCAGCAGATTTTTGGAAATATCCGGGCGGCGCAGGTCAAGATAGCGGTATTTAAGCCGCAGAGCGTCGTTTACGTCGCTGTTTTCAACGATTTCAAAGGGAGGAGTTTCGGACTTTGCAAGGATGCGAAGCTCCTGCACCTCGATTTCGATTTTGCCGGTGGGGATGTCGGGATTGATGGAGGCTCTTTCCCGAACCTTACCCGTGGCGGCAACCACGAATTCGCTGCGCAGAGTTCCGGCCTTTTCAAAAACGCCACGGTCGGTATCCTCGTCAAAAGCCAGCTGCACGATGCCGGTGCGGTCGCGCAGGTCGGTAAAAATGAGAGCGCCCAGATTACGGCTGCGCTGAACCCAGCCGCAGACGCAGGCGGTCTCGCCAATATTTTTTTCGGTGAACTCACCGCAGTACGAGCTGCGGCGGAAGCCTTTCAGATTATCCATTTGAATCTGTCCTTTATATCAAATTTCGCCGGCGGTTTGCCGCCGGCGCTTTGTTTACGGTGTTTATTTCTTGTTGGATTTCATGACATCGCGCCAATCCAGATAACCTCTGGCAAGACCCAGTATCAGAAGCTCAGCCGTGGCAAGGTTTGTAGCCACGGGTACGTTGTAGCGGTCGCACAGGCCGGTGATTTCGATAAGCCTGTCCGCGTCGGCCTTTCTTACGGAAACGTCGGTGAAAAACAGCACCATATCAATCTCGTCGTAGGTGATGCGGGCACCTATCTGCTGGTCGCCGCCCTGACTGCCTGCCAGATAGCGCTTTACGGGCAGGCCGGTGGCCTCTGCTACCAGCTTTCCTGTGATACTGGTGGCACAGATGTCATGCTGAGCCAGAATGGCCTTGTAGGCGATGCAAAACTGGACCATCATCTCTTTTTTGCCGTCGTGGCTCATGAGAGCTATCGTCATATCCGTACCTCCAATAAAGAATTTCAGCAAAATGATTGCCTTTACTAACTATTAATTATACTGGCACACCACATAATTTGTCAATTGCAAAACCCCTAAAAACCGCAGGTTTTCGGGGCTTTCGCCCCATTACCATATCATTGGCATTATCTGCACGCTGAGGATTATGGTCAGCAGGGCGAAGGGATAGCTGGCGGCGTAGATGGTGGCAACATCCTCGGTGTGGAAGGTGTCCATCAGGTCGCCCAGAGCCGGAGTGGAGGTCATTCCGCCGCAAATGGCGCTGAGAGCGCGCACCGCGTTCCACTTGAAAATGCCCCGGAGCACCAGGGTGGCCAGAATAAAGGGAGTGGCGGTGATGCCGATGCCGATGAAAAACAGCTTTACGCCGTAATCTCTCACAACCTCAACAAATCCCTCGCCGGCGCTCACGCCCGCCGCAACCAGAAACAGGCACAGACCAACCTCACGCATGACAGCGAGAGTGTCGTGGGGAACTTTCAGAGAAATTTTGCCGATGTGTCCGAAATGACCGACGATGATGCCGATTATAAGTATGCCGCCGGCATTTCCCAGGGAAAGATGGAGTCCTCCCGGCACGGGCACGTTGATTTTGCCCAGCAGAGCGCCCAGAACTATTACCACCGCCGCAACCAGCAGGCCGGTTTTTTCAATCAGCTTTGCCCCGGTAAAGGGAGGCTTGTCCCCCAAATGGACCATTTTTTCAAATTCTGCCACTTCCCTGTCCACGTCCAGACCGAGGATGCGGGGGATAAGCTGCACAAACAGCATTTTAAGTATGATGCCGAAGGGGTAGGCCACGCCGTAGCCTACGCCGGTAAGGTCGCTGCCGGTGGCCTCCATGGCGGCGGCAAGACCGGGAGTGGAGGTGGATGCGCCGCTGAAAATACCCATGGCAAGCTCCGCCGGAACCCTAAACAGCTTGCAAAGGAGCATTGTCACCGCGCTGCCGATTACAACCATAAAAATGCCCACCAGGATATAGGCCCAGCCCTTTCCCCGGAACTGTCTGAAAAAAGTGGGGCCGGCGGTGAGGCCCACGGAAACGATGAAGAAAGCCAGGCCCACGGTTTTCACGATGGAGGGTATCCGGGCGCCGAAGTGGCCCGCCGCAAGGGCGACCAGCAAAACGGCGGAGGTGCCAAGGCTTATTCCGCGCACTTTAACCGCCCCCAGGAGATACCCAAGGGCGGCCACGAGAAATATGGTCAGAAGTATGTTGTTTTGCAGGAAAAGGGAAAGGGCCGACATAAACTTCGCCTCTATTTGATGGGAGATGATTTGATTTTTGAAAAACGGCGGGGATAACCTGCGGGGGTTTTTTCCGCCTTTTCGATTACGATAAGACTTCTCTCGCCGCCGCCGGCAACGGTGTAGGGAATAACTTCCCTCACCTGTCCGCCCAGCTTCGCGATGGCTTTTTGGGCGTCGGCAAGCTCCTCCGCCGCGCCGGAGCCCTTCATTGCGATGAAAGCGCCGCCCACCTTTACAAGAGGCAGGCACAGCTCGCACAGCATATCCAGCCTTGCAACCGCCCGGGAGGTGGCGAAATCAAAGCTTTCACGGTATTTTTTGCTTAAACCCAGCTCCTCCGAGCGAGCGTGTATAAGCTCTGCCTCCACCCCCACAAGGGCGCAGGCTTCCCGGAGAAATTCGATGCGCTTTTGCTGGCTGTCCAGCAGGGTCACATGCACGTCCTCCGCTATTGCCAGAGGCATGCCGGGGAAACCGGCTCCCGTGCCCACGTCCACAAGGGTTTTGCCCTTGAGGTCGGCGGCGCGGAGAATGGAGAGGCTGTCCAGAAAATGAAGGTTTGCCCCGGCCTCGTCATCGGTGATGGCGGTCAGGTTCATAACCTTGTTTTTTTCAACCAGAAAGCGCCAGAACTGCTCCAGACGCTCTGCTGCGGCGGCGCTTACCGCCCCGCCCAGATACTCTTTCATTTGCCCTCCCCCAGCTTTTCAAGAAGCTCTGAAATAATGGGTGTGCTCATTAAAAATCCCCTGTCCGTAAGACGCCAGCGGGTGCCCACCTTCCGGGCGTAGCCCGCCTTTTCCAGCTTTACCAGATAAGGCTCGATGGCGCTGAAATCCCGGCGGAATTTTTCGAAATATTCGTCCTCGCAGATGCCGGAGTCCGTGCGCAGGCGAAGCATAACGTACTCCCCGGCTCTTTCGGAAATGGTCATAAAGTCGTTTTCGTCGATAACGGCGCCCTTTTTCAGAATACCGTCCATGTATGCGCGCAGGTCGCTTTTGTTTTTGAACCGGAAGCTGTCGAAATCCGAGGCGGCGGAGGGGCCGAAGCCCAGATATTCCTGTCCCGTCCAGTATTTCATGTTGTGGCGGGAATAGTGC
>JAFSIK010000086.1 GCA_017439805.1 Oscillospiraceae bacterium | reverse complement strand
GAATATTTCAGAGCTTTCAGCGCCGAGAGCCTTCGCGACCTTCTCACGCGCCTCGGTAAGAGCCTTCTTGGCGGCGCCGCCGAAGCGGTAGATGGAAGAAGGATTGCCGTACTGCTCGCGCAGGAAGGGAGTCATGGCGTTAAAGCAGGTATCGGATACAGCGGTGGTGGCAGCATTGTCTGCATATACAAATCTGCTCATAAGTTTATCTTTCCTTATTTATAATTTACCTTAATATATATTATTTACCTTAATTTTTATATATTATTTATAAAAGCCTGTCAAGTAACCTTGTCACATTCACATTAAAGTATGCAAATTTTGCATTATTTGTATCGTTAAATCAATAAAAACATAACCTTTTTAAATCGTGCTTGAATATTTCTGCCGGCTTTGCTATTATGCAGATATAAAAGTCTCCGGAGGTATAAAAATGGACAATAACACCAATTACACCAATCAAACACAGTCCAGTACCGCCGCGCAGAACTGTCAGGCCCCTGCGGAAGAAAAGAAAGGTTATTCCGTTGCCGCAATGGTTCTTGGCATCGTTGGCTGCTGCGGCCCGGTTTTCGGATTGGTCTGCTCTATTCTGGCGATAATTTTCGCCGCCATATCTCTCAACCGTTGTCTGCCCGGCAGAAAAATGGCTGTTGCCGGTCTGGTGACCGGTATCGTGGGTGTTGTTCCTGCGGTTATAGTGATTGTACTGCTGATTGTAGGCTTCAGCGCCGTGGGCGTTGCGGGCATCAGCGCGCTGCTGTAAAGTGAGATTAAAAAACTCCCCTGTTCGGGGAGTTTTTATTTTTATCTGCAGAAGCTTTCCACGTAATTGTCCAGAGAGGCTTTAATAACGTTTACCGCCGCTTCCCTGCCGTTTATGTCACCTGCCATGGCTTCCTTGCCCTCCAGGTTTTTGTAAACGGTGAAGAAGTGGCACATTTCCTCAAAAGTGTGGTTAGGCAGTTCAGAAATATCTCTGTACTGGTTGTAGGTAGGGTCGGCAAAGGGAATGGCAATGATTTTTTCATCGTTCTTTCCGCCGTCGAGCATGGAGATATAACCGATGGGGAAACATCTGACAAGGGTCAGGGGCGCAAGAGTCTCGGAACAGAGCACAAGAACGTCAAGCGGGTCTCCGTCATCGCCGTAGCTGCGGGGAATAAAGCCGTAGTTTGCGGGATAATGAGTGGAGGTATAGAGGATGCGGTCAAGGATAATAAGACCGGTTTCCTTGTCCAGCTCATACTTGTTTTTGCTGCCCTTGGGGATTTCAACCACAACGATAAAATCCTCGGGAGTTATGCGCTTGGGGTCGATGTCGTGCCATATATTGCTCATACTATCACACCTTTACTTTTCCTTTAAAAACATTATACAAAATTGTCTACGATATTTCAAGGTATTCAAGGACAATCTTTTATGCATCTTGCACATGCTTTAACTTATTTTTTACACAATCTGTACAGTGCAGTTATTGATTTTAAAACTTGACATGATATAATTAAATAAGCAATAAGCGGCAATTTTTTATAAGGAAAATGCTATATGGATCTCTTTGACGTATTATATCTTATAGGCGGTCTGTGTCTGTTCCTTTTCGGCATGGATCTGATGGGCAAATCTCTGGAAAGGCGCGCCGGACACGGCCTGACTTCCCTGTTGGGTAAGCTGACCAGCGGTAAAATGAAAGGCTTTCTCACCGGTCTGGGCGTAACCGCCATTATTCAGTCCTCCTCCGCAACCACAGTAATGGTCGTTGGTTTCGTTAACTCCGGAATTATGAGCCTGCGACAGGCCATAAATGTCATTATGGGCGCGAACGTCGGCACCACCGTTACCTCCTGGCTTTTGAGTCTTACCGGTATTGAGGGCAGCAACATCGTACTTAAACTTTTAAAGCCCACTTCCTTCACCCCTGTTCTTGCTCTTATCGGCATTATTATGCTGATGGTAAAAAGCAACAGCAAGCGCCGTGACACCGCCACTATTCTGCTCGGGTTTGCAACTCTTATGTTCGGTATGGACATTATGGGCGACGCCGTTGCAGGACTTAAAGAGGTTGAAGGTTTCCGCAATATATTGCTGCTGTTTACTAATCCCATTCTGGGCGTACTGGCCGGCGCGGTGCTTACCGCCATTATCCAGTCCTCCTCTGCGTCTGTCGGTATTCTGCAGGCTCTGTCCTCCACGGGTCAGGTCTCAATGGGCGCCGCGATTCCCATTATCATGGGGCAGAACATCGGCACCTGTGTTACCGCACTTATTTCCTCAATCGGCACCAACCGCAATGCCCGTCGTGCTTCAATCGTACATCTTTCCTTTAACATAATCGGCACGGTAATCCTGCTTTGCATTTTCTGTGCTGTTAAGGCTATCTTCAACATTGATAATTTCACCGGCAGCGCGGCCAGTGAGTTCAGCATCGCCGTTGCACACTCCTACTTCAACATACTGTGCACCGCATTGCTTCTTCCCGCATCCAGCCTGCTTGAAAAGCTATCCTACAAGCTTATCCCCGAACCTAAAACAGTTGTAAAAAGTGAAGATGTTATCGAGCTGGACGAGCGCCTTATGGCCACTCCTTCCATCGCGCTCGAACAGTGCCGTATTCTCACAAGCACCATGGCTCAAGTTTCCGTCAGATCCCTGCGTTTCTCACTTGGACAGCTTGAAAAATATGACCCTGACATTGCAACGGTCATTCGAGAAGATGAAACCTGTGCCGACAAGTATGAAGACATTCTGGGCAGCTATCTTGTGAAACTGGGCACTCAGGGTCTCAACAGCACCGACAGTATGGAATCTGCAAAGCTGCTTCATATGATCGGCGATCTGGAGCGTATTTCCGACCACGCGGTGAATATTCTCGAATCTGTCGAAGAACTCCATGAAAAGGGCCTCGTTTTCACCGAGCAGGCCCGCAGGGAACTTGACGTTCTGCTTGCCGCACTTAATGAAACAATTGACCTTTCCGTTGCCGCTTATGAGCAAAATAACATTCAGGCCGCAATGAAGGTCGAACCCCTCAAGCAGATCGTTGACATTCTGAAATCCCGTCTGCGCTCTCATCACATCATGCGTCTCCAGCAGGGCGAGTGCTCCATTGAAGCCGGATTTGTATGGTCTGACCTGCTGACCAACCTTGGTCGTGTGGCCGACCACTGCTCTAATATTGCCGGCTGTGTTATTGAAATGTCCCAGTCCAAGCTTAGCCTGCACGACTACTCCAGAGCTGTGCGCGAAGGCAGTACGGAGTACTCGGACACATTTGACGATTACAGCAAAAAATATCTTAAGAGCGTTATGATGTAAAAAAGAAGCCGCCACGTCGAATGACGGGGCGGCTTCTTTTTGTACTTATGCCGGATTGAAGTATTCCCTGCCATGCTTGCACAGAGGGCAAATAAAATCCTCGGGCAGTTCGTCTGCCTCGTGTACATAACCGCAGATAGAGCAAACCCAGGCACGCTTTTTGGTTTGCTGGGGTCTGGGTTTTATGTTGCTCTGATAATACGCATAGGTGCAGGATGCCTCATCGTTGAGGACCATTGCGTCCGTTACTTCTCCGATGAAAAGCGTGTGACTGCCAAGGTCAAAGTGCTGGGTGACCTTTGCGGACATATACATATTACAGGCAGAGGTAAGATAGTACAAACCGTTTTCACTGCGTTCTGCGTTGCCAAATCCGTCAAATTTGTCCACTTCTCTGCCGGACTGCATGCCAAAACGCGTAAACAGCTCAAAACCCGCTTTTTCGGTAATGGTTGAGATATTGAACTCCCGGGTGTTCATTATCATATCGTGGGTTTTGTTGCCCTTGATACATGCAATGGAAATTCTGGTGGGATCATTGGCAACCTGAATGGCAGTATTGATTATGCAGCCGTTGTCCATACCGTTTTCCTTCGCAGTCAGCAGAAACAGACCGTAAGAGAGTTTATAAAGAGCCTTTGAGTCCATATTTGCACCTCATTTAAAAACATCGGGCGGGTTTTATCCCGCCCGGTTTTAATTTGCTTTAACTTGGTTTATCTGCGCATCATTACGTCGGAAATGATGTCCATAACCTTGTCGTGGCAGCCGCCGCAACCGGTGGAGCAATGAGTGATTTCCTTAACTCCCTCGAATGCAGACAGAACATCTCCGAAATCGCTAAGTTCACGAAGAGCATCAACTATGTTGCCGTAGGAAACCTGCATACAATTGCAAACAGTATAATCTCTTTCCATTTTATGCTCCCTTATACATCGAAATCAGCCGAAATATCTCTTCAGCAGGCCTTCGAAAGCCTTGCCATGGCGGGCCTCGTCGCGGGCCATCTCATGAACGGTGTCGTGAATGGCATCCAGATTGAGCTCTTTGGCCTTCTTGGCAAGTTCGAACTTACCGGCGGTGGCGCCATGCTCAGCATCAATACGCATTTCGAGATTCTTCTTGGTGGAGTCGGTTACGACCTCGCCAAGAAGCTCAGCAAACTTAGCAGCGTGCTCTGCTTCTTCCCAGGCGGCCTTTTCCCAGTACAGGCCAATCTCGGGATAGCCTTCGCGATGCGCTACGCGAGCCATAGCCAGATACATGCCGACCTCGGTGCATTCACCGGTGAAATTCTCGCGCAGGCCTTCGATGATCATGGGATCAACGCCGGCAGCAACACCTACTACATGCTCGGCAGCCCAGGTCTTGTCGCCGGTCTGCTCGATGAACTTGGAAGCAGGAGCCTTGCAGATGGGGCAGGCCTCGGGAGCCTCGGGACCCTCATGTACGTAACCACAGATAGTGCAAACCCATTTTTTCATTTTAATAACCCTCCAAATATTTTTTAATTTAAATTTTTGTTTTTAAGATCTTTTTCCGGTGCAATCATGGCACCGTCCGTAAAAGACAAGATTGTGTCTTTCCGGCGTGCAGCCAATGTCTTTGAACACCTGGCTGTAAGTATCTGTCACATCCGGGGCTCCGGCATCTATTACCGCGCCGCAGTGAGTACAGACAAAGTGGCAGTGGTCGGAGGTGTCGCCATCTATCCTCTCTTGACCGTTTACCACGCCTACCGTGATTATCTTGCCTTCTTCTTTGAAGCGGGCTATATTTCGGTAGACCGTTCCCAGGCTGATGTCAGGATGTATTTCCTTCACCTGAGTGTAGACCCATTCCGCTGAGGGGTGGGATTTTGTGCTGCAGATAATGTCGTAAATAGCATCTCTTTTCTTGCTGTGCTTTTCCATTCCCGCCTCCTTTCAAGTCGTAAATCAGTAACGGTTCTTATTACTGATTTGATGATAGCATAGGTTTTTCTATTTGTCAACACCTTTTTGCGAATAATTCTTATTTTTTTGAAAAAATTTTTCAATACAAAAAAGCGGCGTAAAACGCCGCTTTTTTTACTTAAGTATTGCTCTTTCAACCGCCTTGTGCCATTGGTCAAGTTTCAGCTGTGCCTCCCCTGCTGCCATTGCAGGTCGGAACACTTTATCGGTATTTCTGAGTTTTTCAATTTCGTCGGTATCGGTGAATATACCTGCCGCAAGCCCTGCCATATAAGCCGCACCGGCGGCGGTGGTTTCGATGTTCACCGGTCTGTCAACATCAACGCCCAGGATATCCGCCTGCATCTGCAGAAGCAGACCGCTTGCACTGGCACCGCCGTCGACACGCAGAGTGCGCAGGTCAATGCCGGCGTCTTTTTTCATAGCATCAATAAGGTCTGCAACCTGGAAAGCAACTCCCTCCAGTGCCGCGCGGGCAATATGTCCTCTCTCGGTACCGCGGGTTATTCCGCACAGCACCCCCCGTGCCTCCATGTCCCAATAAGGCGCGCCCATACCGGTAAACGCGGGGACGAAATGCACCCCTCCGTTATCTGTCACGGTTGCTGCAAGGGCGTCACATTCAGATGCAGCATCAATTATCTTCAATCCGTCACGAAGCCACTGAATAACGGAGCCGCCGTTGAAAACGCTGCCCTCCAGCACATAGGTGGGTTTGCCGCCAAGCACCCAACCCACACTTGTAAGCAGCCCGCTTTCGGAAGCCACGGGAATGTCACCTGTATTTAAAAGGGTAAAGCAGCCGGTACCGTATGTGTTTTTCGCCTGACCCGCCGAAAAGCAGCCCTGTCCGAACAGCGCCGCCTGCTGGTCACCAACACATCCAAGCACAGCAATTCCTTCCAGCGCCTCAATGCCTTTTATTTTCTTTATTTTGCCGAAGCTGCCGCTGCCGTTTCTGATTTCAGGCAACATATTTGCAGGTACATCAAGTATTTCGCACAGTTCGCCGTCCCAGCGCAGATTATGTATATCCATCAGCATCGTGCGGGATGCATTGGAGTGGTCAGTGGCATGAACACCGGTAAGATTCCATATAAGCCAGCTGTCAACGGTGCCGAAAAGCAGCTGACCTTTCTGTGCTTTTTCTCTGGCACCGGGAACTGTGTCCAGTATCCATTTGATTTTGGTACCGGAAAAATATGCATCCGGCAGAAGTCCGGTCTTTGCCTTTATCAGGTCGCCAAGTCCGTCAGCGCAAAGTCTGTCGCAAACAGGCGCGGTGCGCCGGCACTGCCAGACTACGGCATTGCAGACAGGTTCACCGGTGATTTTGTCCCATACCACGGTGGTCTCACGCTGATTTGTTACGGCAACAGCGGCAATATCAGTGGATTTAAGGCCGCTGTTTTCAAATGCTTCCTTAAGAGATTGTATCTGCGTATTCAAAAGCGCAAAAGGGTCGTGCTCAACCCAACCGCTTCGGGGATAAATCTGGGGCACATCCCGGCGGGCAGATGCTACCACCTGTCCTTCGGGTGAAAATATCATAGTACGGGAACTGGTAGTTCCCTGGTCAAGAGCGATTATATATCCTGCCATCAGATATTTTCCCCTTCCTTTATTATTACAGGAAGCACCGCACTGGCGCCGATGCGGTCAGCTCCCAGTTTAACAAGCTCCTGTGCAAATTCCACGGTACGTATGCCGCCGGATGCCTTGACCTTTACATTTTCCGCAACATTTGCCCGAAGCAGCGCCACATCAGCTGCCGTTGCTCCGCCGGTGGAAAAACCGGTTGACGTTTTTATATATTCCGCGCCGCATTTTGAAACAGCACCGCAAAGGACAATTTTTTCATCGTCTGTCAGAGCGCAGGTCTCGATGATTACTTTCATTACCTTTCCCTCGCAGCTGCTTCTCAGAGCGGAGAGTTCCCCATCTACCGCTTCCCAATCCTTGTTTTTTACCATACCGATGTTTATAACAAAATCCAGTTCCTCGGCTCCGTCTGCGATTGCCTGACGAGCCTCTGCACATTTCATTTCAGTTGTATTGTATCCGTTGGGAAATCCTATAACGGTGCAGACCTTCATGGCGTTGCCCATATAATCAGAGGCTCTTTTCACAAAGCACGGCGGTATGCACACGGAGGCCGCGCCACCTTTAATTGCTTCGTCACAGGTCAGGCGGATATCCTCCCACCTGGCATTAATTTTAAGATTTGTATGGTCAATTCTTGCCGCAAGGGCGGAAAGTTCATTTTTCATCATAATCCGACCTCCCCTTTTATGGTACATTATACCGCGATTAAGGTTGTTTTGCACGGTATTTTGTGATATTCTTTAATGAAAATAACATTATTTTCAGGGAGCATTTTATGGATCTTATCGAAATCGGAAAAATTGCAAACACCCACGGCATAAAGGGTGAACTTCGTCTTGACCCCTGGTGCGACGGAGTTGATGTACTGTGCGGTTTTAAAAAGATATATATTGACGGACAGGAGCACAAGGTTCTCTCTGCCAAACCCCATAAAAATCAGGCCATTTTTAAGCTTGAGGGCCTTGACGACGTAAATCAGGCCATGGCATACAAAAACAAAACTGTCTGGGGTGAGGTTTCCGGGCTTAATTTGCCCGAGGGCAGTTACCTTATCCGGGATCTTATCGGACTGGAGGCCGTTGACGCAAACACCGGCGCTCAGTTCGGCAAGGTAAGCGATGTTTTGAATCTCCCCGCCCATGATGTTTATGAAATAACCGGAGAAAAGAAATATCTTATCCCGGCGGTCAAGGCGTTTGTGCTGGAAATAAATATTGCCGGCGGATATATCAAATTCAATCTTATCGAGGGCTTTGAACAATGACCACCATTGATATTATGACTCTCTTCCCCGAAAGTGTTGGAGATATGCTATGCGAAAGCGTTCTTGGCATTGCGCAGGAAAGAGGGCTTATCAGAATAAACACCTGGCAGATACGCGATTTTACCGTTCACAAGCAGAAACAGGTGGATGACTACCCCTACGGCGGCGGTCTTGGCATCGTCATGACTGCCGACCCTCTTTACCGATGCTGGCGGCATATCTGCGACCAGGCCGGTGCGGAAAGGCTGCACACAATCCATATGTCTCCCGCAGGCCAGACCTTCTGTCAGGCCAAGGCAAGAGAGCTTAAAGATAATTACGAGCGCTTTATAATCGTCTGCGGTCATTATGAGGGTATTGACGAGCGTTTTATTGAGGAGTGTGTGGACGAGGAAATTTCCATGGGCGATTTCGTTCTCACCGGCGGAGAGATCCCCGCAATGGCGGTGGCCGACGCGGTATGCAGGCTAGTGCCGGGTGTTCTGGCCGGTGAAGAATGTTTCACTAATGAAAGCCATTGGAACGGTCTGCTTGAACATCCCCAGTACACCCGCCCCGAGGAGTGGCACGGCAGAAAAGTGCCGGAAATTCTGCTTTCCGGTCATCATGCCAATATCGCCCGCTGGCGCAGGAAAGAGTCCATTAAGCGCACAATGAGGCGCAGACCCGACCTGTATGCAAAATTCACACCCGAAAGTAAGCAGGACAAAAAGATTTTAAATGAGATTTTAGCGGAGGAAGAAAATGACTGAGGAAATTCGCACCTTAAAAAGCTGGGTGGAAGAATCGGAACACATAGTTTTCTTCGGGGGTGCCGGGGTCAGTACGGAATCCAACATTCCCGACTTCCGCAGTGACGAGGGTATCTACAATCAGGGTTATAAATTCCCCTACCCCGCCGAAACCATGCTCAGTCACTCTTTTTACAAAAGTCACACGGAGGAATTTTTCGATTTCCACCGTAAGATGATGATATGCACATGGGCAAAGCCGAACGCGGCGCATCTGAAGCTTGCAGAACTGGAAGAAAGGGGCAAACTGAAAGCCGTTGTAACTCAGAATATTGACGGCCTTCATCAGATGGCGGGCAGCAAAACCGTTTATGAGCTTCACGGCAGTGTTTACCGCAACTACTGCGTAAAATGCGGTAAGTTCCACGATGTAAACCACGTTCTTGAGGCCCGGGGCATACCCCTTTGTCAGTGCGGCGGCGTGGTAAAACCCGACGTAGTGCTTTATGAGGAAATGCTGGACAACGATACTGTTGAAAACGCTGTCTCCTCTATCAGAAAGTGCGACATGCTTATCGTGGGCGGCACCTCCCTGTCGGTTTATCCTGCGGCAGGTCTGGTGGATTATTATAAGGGCAAAAAGCTTGTACTTATCAACAAAACCGCCACACCATACGACGGCAGAGCCGATTTGATAATCCGCGATAAAATCGGTGAAGTCTTTTCACAGATATAAGCAAAACCCCCGACTTTCGTCGGGGGTTTTTGAATTATATAAGGTCTTTAAGGTAGTGCTGATTTTTTTCCGCAAGCTTTTTAAGCTCCGGCAATGCTGCGGCAAGCTTTGCGGCCAGTTCTTCCCTGCGGTTGTACGCGTCAGAAACCGCGTTCATAACCGCTTCGCAGCTGAGGGTTTCAACACTTCCTGCCGAGGGCATTCCCAGCATATCAAGATAGCTTTGCAGTTTGGGGTCATATACCAGACCAACCACCGGTGTGCCGGCACAGGCGGAAAATATCAGAGAGTGCAGGCGCATGGATATGGTCACCCGAGCCAGGCCTTCAATGCCCATCAGCTCAGCGCCGGTGCAAAATTCTTCGATGAGAACTCCGGGATTTTTCATACGCTTTAAAACATCCCGGCAGACCTCAAGGTCAGAGGGGTGCTGCATAGCCAGAAATACAACTTTGCAGCCCAGCTCCGTCTGTATCCTGTCACAGGCGGCGGCAAGAGGTGCGCGGAAATCTCCGCTCCAGCTGCGCACAGATACGGTGATAAAGGGCTCGTCGGGAGAAACTCCCGCATTTTCAAGAATCTCCTGCGCTCTTTCATAGGGCGCGGTTTCCATAAGGAAAACAGGGTCAACGGTGGTGTGAAGCTTTTCCTCCGGAACGCCCATGGAGAGCAGCTCTTTTGTGCTGACAGGGTCTCGGAGGGTTATTACATCCACCTGCTCCAGAACCCGTTGCACACGCTGACGGTTTTTCGGCTTATCCACAGGGCCTACACCGTTTGCATAGAGCATGACTTTCTTGCCCCGGCGAAGGGCGTAGCGGATAACGTAAAGATAATAAATTATCGAACGGGTGGAGGTCTTGTCCTGCAGCAGACTGCCGCCGCCGGAAATCAGCACATCACATCGGCGTATTGCCTTATGCATGCTGAAAAGTCCCATTCGGTTTACAGCATTATATCCGTACCGGCTGCGGGTGCTCTCGGGATTTTTAGAAAGTACGGTTATCTCCCCTACTTCCTCAAGAGCGGATATACCGTTATGGATTGTTTGAAGAATAGACTCGTCACCGGCGTTATTAAAGCCGTAGTAACCGCTCATAAGTATCTTTTTCGAGCCTTTAAGGGCGGCGAGATAAGCTTTCTCGCTGTCGCCGGCCATGCGGCTTACTGAGTAATGCTCCAGAATAATGTCCCTGCCGTCGTTGCCAAGAGCAGCTCTTTCCTGCTCGCTCATAGCCATAATGGCAGCTATGTCACGGGTAATGACATCCACAGTTGTATCAACGCCGCCGCGGCAGCAGAAATTGCTGTTGACCGCAGTTTCAAGCTTGTCTTTTGTGAAAATGCCCTCGTAACCTTCGTTGCCCGCAAGGATAACAGGTTTTTCACAGGCCATCGCCTCCAGAGCAGCGCGGGAAACACCGGCAAAAATATCACAGGCGGCGATAAGCTCATTAATATCCGTTCTTGCTCCCGCCATTACAATTTTTCCGGTACCCATCAGACTCTGGGCGGCGCGGGCCTTTGCGCGAAGTCTGTCTCCCTCGGTGCCGTCGCCTACGATAAGCAAAGTGTAGTCGCCAATCTTTTCGCGGATATCACCAGCCGCATCGATGAGAGTTTCCGCCGCAAGGGCGCGGTCGGCATCAAGACGGCTGACATTACAGATTACAGGCAGGTTGGGGTCTATGTCAAACTCCGCCTTTATCTTATCACCGGAAATTTCACGGGAGAATTTATCCGTGGCAATGCCGTTGATGGTGACAAAAATATCCTCATCCTTAACGCCGTAGTTATCCTTGAGATATATTTTTATATCCTCGGAAACAGCCACGGTTTTCTGACCCCATCGGGTAAGGATGCCCTGCATTCCCGAAGTTGCAAAAACCCAGTGAGCCGTTGTGACAAAGGGGAATTTCAGCCTTTTTTTCAGAAGATGGCATATAAATCCCGGAATTCTGGCATGGGCATGGACAACATCGGGACGTTCGGTCTTAATTACACGGCCCAGTTTAAAATAGGATTTGAGCATCGGCATAACGCTGCGGCGGTTCATGGGAACCTGATAGTGGCGGATACCTGCCTGCTCCAGTTCGGGAACAAAAACGCCGCCGTTGGAGGCCACCGCAATGTCATAACCCTTACGCTTCAATTCTTTTGAAAGTTCGACTATATGAGTCTCGGCGCCGCCGATATCCAACCCCATAGTAGCCATCAGTATCTTTTTTGACATCTTAACCTATCTCCGAAATTTTCACGCTGAATGCGCAGTATTTGGTGTGCAGTTCCCGGGAGGAATTGACGTTAAGCTCATAGGTTTTGTTAAGATAGGTACGGCCGTTGGTAACCGTGCCGTCCGCGTCAAGAGTTATGGTAAGGTCGTAATACTGGTCAGAAGTGCCATAGAAATAATCCTTGTCCTGCGCCATATCAACCTGTGCAGCGGGAGCGTAATCGATGGCTGAAATAACTCCAACCATAGTGCCGGTGTCATCATCGTAAACAGTGTCCCCTACCTCAATGGCGTCAATGGTATACATGCGCACACCGCTGGCCTGAACGCTGTAGGTTATGGGTGTGGTTTCAGTATTGACGGAGGTGCTGTCCAGCACAAAAAACCGCATACACACGCCGATAACAAGCAGCAGCACAACAATAATGGCAACAGTGTCGATAAGGTTCAGTTTGCCGAAAAGGCGGCCCTTTTCATCAACGATTTTCTTCATCTCACTGCCCCCTTTCAACTGCCACGATATATCCGGCACCGGCATAACCCGGTCCGGATACCGCCACGCTTTCGCCGCAGCGCACTGCGAAACCGCTGTCAACGGTAATGGCGGAATCGCTTACGGTGCAGGGCGCGGTAACGGTTATGAGGGCAGTCTGCATTCCCTCGGGGCTCTGGCTTGCATAGGTAAAATCAGCACCGTCACGGACGGAAATAACAGTATCGGAAACTTCCACGCTGACCACCTGACCGATGGCGAATTTTTTGATATTGTCCTTGAGTGACTGGCCGGGCGCAATGAGTTCGGCGCTTCCGTGCTCCATCTCCGCAAGCTCTATAGTGTATGTGACCGTGGAGCTCTGGGAGTCTGTGCTGCTGCCGGAGGAAGTCATCTTGTAAGCCACAAGCGCAATCACGATTACCAGAATGATAATTATAATGTCAAAAAGGGTCAGCAAGCGGCGCTTTTTGCTTTTTGTTTCTTTGCTCATTTCACGCCCTCCATAACTTTTTCGTAGGTTTTTTCAATATTGGGGCAAAAACCTGCCCGGTAAAATTTTCACGGTAAATACGCAGTGCTCCCTTGCCGAAATCGTACAGGCGGTGGGTATCATCCATACAAAGGGCAATTTTTTCAGCCAATGACGCGCTGTCGCCCATTGTAAATGTAAGCCCGTTTACGCCGCTTTTTACAAGCAGCAGATTACCTGCGCAGTCACTGGCGACCGCCGGAACACCAATGCTGAATCCCTCAATAAGGCTAAGACTGGAGGTTTCAAGGTAAGATGCGTTTAGCTGCAGATCAAGAACAGAAAGAAGTCCGGCAACATCGGAAACAAAACCGGTAAAAATGACTTCATTTTCAATATTAAGCTGCTTTGCTTTTTCGTGAAGCTCCGTTTCCATACTGCCGGTACCGGCAATGATTATTTTAAAATCTCTCTCCCGCTCTTTAAGCAGCTTTGCCGCCTCAAGAACGTGGATGTGACCTTTGTAATCTTCAAGCCTGGCGATTATTCCCGCCGTGAAGGTACCGGGTTTTATGCCAAGGCTTTCACGAAGCTGAGCCGCCCTTTCAGGCGCCGAACGCTCTGCCGGGTCGCAGCCGTTTACCATAGTGTCGATAAGATCCGCCGGAACGCCGCATTTTACAAGGCCGTCCTTGCAGGGTTCGCCTACGGCGATTATCCGGTCAGCATAGCGGCATGTGAGCATTCTGTACGCCGCCCTTTTAAGACCGGTTTTTTCCGGCATATCCATGGGAAATGCGGTGTGGCGTGTGAATACAACTTTTTTGCCGCACCGTCTGCCGGCTATTCTGCCGGACATACTGCCGTGGGTGTGCACAATATCCGGATTTTCCGACTTAATCACACCCCGCAGGATTCCTATGGCCTTGGGGTCAACCGACTTGTTGACCATGGCGTCGATTTCGATGAGTTTTACTCCCAGAGGGGCCATACGCTCCACCAGAAGGCTGCCGCGGGGCAGCGCCACGGAGATTTCATACTTTTCACGGTCGCGGTGCTTGAGATAATTTATAAGATAAATACCCGCGCCGCCAATATTGGCGTCGCTGATAATATGCAGTACTTTCGTCACAGTCCGGCCTCCTTTTTGGAAAAGCCCATCGAGAACATCATACCAACGGCGATAATTATCCAGAAAAACAGCATTACGCGGTAATTGTAAAAGGCATGGTCAGTCATGCCCTGCACAAGGAAACCTGCAACAGAGGAAATGGAAGCAATATGCCACACCTTTCCGCGCAGGGTTGATTCGCGGCTGAAAGCGGTACAGGTGGTTTTGAAGTACACAAAAAGGATGATTGCAAAAATGACAATAACGCAGATTCCGCCCTCACAGGTCAGCTGCAAAAACAGGTTATGGGAATGTTGGGCGGAGGCGGTATTATAGCTGTAAAAGGGGTACACCTGATTGAATGCGGCGGTACCCGGTCCGATGCCGCACAGCCAGTAATCCTTGAGCATTGCGATGCTGCCCATCCAGATGGAAACACGGTAGGATGTGGAACCGTCGCCAAGGTTTCCGATGCTGGTAAAGCGCTCAATAATATGGTCCGGAAGAACAAAGTACATCGCGATAAGCGCCACGATACCCAGAATAATGAATCGCCTGTCAAGCATTACAAGGAAGATTGCTGCGGCGAAAATAAGTCCCAGCCAGCCGCCGCGGGAATAGGTCATTATCATACAGACCAGCATTACTGCGGTTATAATAAGATAAATGCAGCGGGAGTAGGGATTTTTGGCATTTATAAAACAAGCCGCGGCAAAAGGAATTATGAGAAGCAGATATTCGGAAAGTACATTGGGATTTTGCAGCGTGGAATAGACGCGGGTGTTGATTTCGGAAAACATTTCGCTGTCAATCCAGGCGCTGGCTCCGCTGGCGCCGAAAACGTACTGGTAGCAGCCGTAAGCCGCCACAACAAATCCGCCCCATACCATAATCCGTACGCCTTTTTCAAGCTGATTCTTGTCTTTTACCGCGTTCATTGCGATAACGGCAAAGAGGGCAAACACAACCATCAGCGCGCCTCCGTAAAGGCTTTCCCTGCCCACGGCGGAGAAAATGGTGGCTACAAAATAGGCAAGTGCGTAAAGATATATGAATTTATTTACAGGGCTGTAATAAAGCTTTCTGTCCTGCTCGCAGCCAAAGCAAAGAAAAACGGAAATTATTGCAACGGCTGCAAGAGCGATAACTGCCATAGTTGGCAAAATCGGCGCAAAAGCCGCTGCAAGAACAAACCAGAAAAAGGTGCGTCTGAAAACGCTGCCTTCGAGAGCTTTATTAAATTTCAGCGCGGCAAATATCCGCACTATCAGCCTGTGCAGTGCCTCCCACACTTTTGTAAAAACACTGCCCTGGGAAACGGCGCGTCCTTTACGTTCGGTGGTTAAGGCTGTGCGGATACGGCTTTCGTTCCACTGGACACATATCCAGCGCCACGCTGCCGCCAGACCTCTGCAAAGGTAACTGGTCTCAATAACGTTCCGCAAAGCACGACCTTCTTTCAAAAAAATTCCATTGGACATTAAAATATTATACAATATTTGCCCTGGCAAAACAATCGCTTGCGCAGATATTTTCTTATTGTTATAATAAAAGTTACAGTATATTAATAATTTTACAGGTGTATTTAAGTTAAATAAGTTAAAATAGATTTATCTGAATTTTAACGGAAAGGAGGAAGGCCTTTGCATCTTCCAACCCTTATAAAAGACCTTGCCATAATGCTGCTTACAGCGGGCATCGTAACTGTAATTTTCAAAAAAATCAAACAGCCTTTGGTGCTTGGATACATACTTGCCGGTTTTCTTATAAGCCCTTATATCCCCTTCCTGCCGACCGTTACCGATACCGAATCCATTCACACCTGGAGCGAAATCGGCATCATCGTTTTGATGTTCTGTCTGGGTCTTGAATTCAATCTTCACAAACTGGCTCAGGTTGGCGGTACCGCAATTATAACCGCTCTGGTCGAGGTTGCGGGAATGCTGTTTCTGGGTTTCCTTGTGGGTCAGCTTATGGGTTGGTCCACCATGAACAGCATTTTCCTGGGCGGTATGCTGTCAATGAGTTCAACGACAATAATTATAAAAGCCTTTGATGAGATGAATTTGCGAAAAAAGCGCTTTGCGGAGCTTGTTTTCGGCACCCTTGTCATTGAGGACATCGCAGGTATTTTCATGATGATTGTGCTGTCCACAATTTCCGTCAGTCAGAGTGTTGCCGGAGCGGAACTGGCCGTCAAACTGCTGCTTCTGGTGCTGTATCTGGTCATCTGGCTCATACTGGGCATTCTCATCGTTCCCACTCTGCTCAACAAGGCGGCAGACTCCATGACCGATGAAATCCTGCTGATTTTGTCGCTGGGCATATGTTTCGGCATGGTGCTTCTGGCAAATGCTCTGGGTTTCTCTTCCGCTCTGGGTGCCTTTTTGGCAGGTTCCCTGCTGGCAGGCACGAAATTTGCCGAGCGTGTGGAACACGTTTCAAAGGGTGTCAAGGATCTTTTCGGTGCGGTATTCTTCCTGTCCGTCGGTATGATGGTCGCGCCGGCTTCCCTGGCAAAATACATCGTTCCCATCCTTATCATCACCGTTGTAACCATCGTTGGAAAGCTGATTTTCTCCACTCTTGGCATGCTGCTTTCCGGCCAGGGAATGAAAACTTCCCTGCAGGTTGGTTTTTCCCTTGCGCAGATAGGTGAATTTGCATTTATCATCGCTTCCCTGGGTATAAGCCTGGGCGTGACTAGCGACTTCCTTTACTCCATCGTCGTCTGCGTCAGCGTTATTACCACCATCACAACGCCTTTCCTGATAAAGGCCGCCGATCCTGTGGCAAACTGGCTTGAAAAGAAAATGCCGGACAAAATGAAGCGCTCTCTTTCCAAATTCACCGACGAAGAACAAAGCAGTAAGGTCCGGAGCAATGAATGGGCAGCATTCTTCAAGAGATTTTTCCTTAGAGTATGCCTTTTCGGCGCGCTTATGGCAGGCGTGGGCATTATTGTTACCAGACTCATATTCCCTCTGCTGACGGAGTATATCCCGGACGCATGGGCAAAAATCATTTGCATTATAGTCATTCTCGCCGGTGTGGCTGTCTTTATCCGCCCCATGCTTGACAAAAACAGTCCCCAGTACACATCCCTGTGGGTAAAGAGCCGCTCTTTCAGACTCCCCCTCATTGTTTTGACCATTGTAAGATACGGCCTTGTCGTGCTTATCGCCGCAACACCCATACGATACATACTTGGCATCGACGTTCTGTGGATACTGCCCGTAATGGTCGTTGCGGTCATAATTCTGGCACGGTCCAAGCGTATCGCAACATCCTACCTGCAGTTTGAAACCCGCTTTATGATGAACTTCAACGAGCGGCTTTTGAACCGCGGCAAGGAAAACATCGACTGGCTGGATGAAAAGCTGATGGTCACCGAGGCGGGCAATTTCGGTACGGACACAGTGGGCAAAAGCCTTATCGAACTGGGTTGGGGCCGTGATTTCGGCGTAATCGTTGTAAAGATAATCCGCGACGGAAAGTCCATAATTCTGCCTCATGGCCGTGAAATTCTTGCCCCCGGCGACAAGGCGCTGCTTATCGGCGAAAATCAGCCTCTTAAAAATCTCGGCCTCAGCGCCGGTTTTAAGTCGGATGAGTGCGTTACTCTCAGAGAGTTCATCTCCTCTCAGGAGGAGGGTCCGGACGAGATTTTCTGCGCTGCGGTGGACGTTGAAAAAAACGACCCCTATGCCAACTCCACCATCCGCGATTCCGGAATTAGAAAAGACTGGGACTGCGCTATTCTGGGTCTGCAGAGAAACGGCTATCCCATTACCCAGCCTGACGTTGAAATGAAGATAAGCGTCGGTGATATTATCTGGGTGGTCGGTTCCCGTCATATGGCGGAAAAAATGGCCGGACAGGAGCGTCCCGAAAGCGTTGGTGCAGAAACTTAATTAAAACAAAACCGCGAAAGCATTATGCTTTCGCGGTACTTTTTTATCTTATCTGTCCGTTGCCAGTTACGATGTACTTATAACTTGTCAGTTCCTTCAGCCCCATGGGGCCGCGGGCATGGGTTTTCTGGGTGGAAATGCCGATTTCCGCCCCAAGGCCGAACTCGCCGCCGTCAGTAAATCTGGTGGATGCGTTCACATACACCGCTGCGGCATCGATTTCACCGGTAAAGCGCTCTGCCGCCGCAGCATCGGAAGTTACGATACATTCACTGTGATGTGTGGTGTATTTGGCAATGTGGGCAATCGCCTCGTCAATACTGTCAACAACACGGGCAGCCAGAATGTAATCTCCGAATTCATCGGCAAAATCATCCTCAGTAGCCTCAAACATATCAACAATTGCTCTGGCCTTCTCCTCTCCCCTCCACTGAACCTTCATCTCGTCCAGTTTTGCCTTTGCCGCGGGCAGGAATTTTTCGGCAGCGTCCCTGTGAACCAGAACGGTTTCAAGAGCGTTGCACACGGAGGGTCTGGAGCATTTGCCGTTAAAGAGAATATTAACAGCCATGTCAATGTCGGCGCCGGCGTCAACGTAAAGGTGACAGTTGCCGGTACCGGTCTCTATTACAGGCACTTTTGCGTTTTCCACCACGCTGCGGATAAGGCCCGGGCCGCCGCGTGGAATGAGCACATCGATATATCCCCTTAAACACATCATCTCCTGTGCGGTTTTGCGGGAGGTATCGTCCAGAAGCAGCAGGCAATCCGGCTCCAGACCTGCGCCTTCAAGAGCGTCGCGCATTATGCCCATAAGGGTCATATTTGAATTGAAAGCTTCTTTGCCGCCGCGCAGGAACGCAACATTGCCGGACTTAAAGCACAGCACCGCACTGTCTACGGTTACGTTGGGACGAGCCTCGTAAATTATGCCCACAACACCGAGAGGCACGCGCACTTTTCTTATGCGTATGCCGTTAGGACGGGTGAAATCCTCAAGAATTTCTCCCACGGGATCGGGTAGTTTTATAACGTCCCGGACGCTGTTTGCAATCGCCGCAACCCGCTGGGCAGTAAGAGTAAGCCTGTCTATAAGGGCAGCACGGGTACCGCTTTCAACAGCGGCGCTGATGTCCTTTTCATTGGCAGCCAGTATTTCATCCATCCGCTGCTCAAGAGCGCAGGCAATGGCCTCAAGACCACGGTTTTTTGTTTCGGTATCGTAAAGTCCCAGCTTTACGGAAGCCGCTTTCGCACGGGCGGCAAGTGTATAAATATCTGTCATTTATTTTTCCTCCGGAATAAATACGGTACCGGCCTCTCTGCCATCCAGCAGGTCATAAAGCAGTTCGGGTCTTGTACCGTTTATGATTGCGGTGCAGATGCCGTGCTTTCCGGCAATGCGGGCAGCGCTTATCTTGGTCTGCATTCCGCCTGTACCGCGATTTGAACCCGCTCCGCCGGCAATTTTTTCAATGCTTTCGTCTATCCGCTCAACAACGGGGATCAGCTTGGCATCGGGGTTTTTATTGGGGTCACAGTTGTAAAGTCCCTCTATATCGGACAGCATTATAAGCGCGTCCGCCTCTGTGACCACCGCAACCTGGGCGGAAAGGGTGTCGTTATCACCGAATTCAAGTTCCTCTACGGAAACGGAGTCATTTTCATTGACTACGGGTATTGCATCAAGCTTGAGCAGGGTGCTGAAGGTGTTTTTGATATTCTGAAGCCTGTGAGGATCTTCGATGCAGTCACGGGTCAGAAGTATCTGACCCACCTTGTGGTTGCGCTCCATAAATGCCTGGTCGTAAAGGTACATAAGCTCGCACTGGCCCACGGCGGCAACCGCCTGTTTGCCAGGAGTGTCGGTGGGTCTTTCGTGAAGGCCAAGTTTCCCCAGGCCCACCGCAACGGCGCCGGAAGAAACAACAATTATTTCCCTGCCGGAATTTTTTATGTCGGAGAGCACCTTGCACAAAAGCTCAAAACGGCGGATATTAATTCTGCCTGTTTCGTGGGTCAGAGTGCTGGAGCCGATTTTTATTACTATGCGTCTTGCATCACTGATATTTTTCATGGACACTCACCTGTTAATACATCAGTTTTTTTCATGTTTAGTTAAAATTTACTTATGGATACAGTATAGTCGAAAGAATAGATTTGTGCAAGAGAAAATCCGAAGTTATAGAAAATTAAACCCGGACACGTCGATGCGCGCCCGGGTTTTAATAGGGTTAAAATTTAAAAATCAGCCTTTGGTCTTCGGTGTCGGGGTCAAGCTCCGCTCTGCCGGACGGGTCGGGCATAAGCCCGCCTTCGTAATACACTACGCCCTCTCCCGCCTTAACGCTGAGAGTATGGCTTAATATATTCAACGAACTGCCAAGACCGGTGGAAAAACGCAGATAATACTCGCTTACGTCCATAGAGTCTTCCATAAACCCCCAACCAAGGTTGTGGATGTAATTTGCGGCAATATTTATACTTTCACCGGCAGGAATATCCACTGTAAAGGTGCGGTACATAATTCGCTGGACATACTGGCTGTCCCACAGCAGGTCGTCGAGGCGACCGTCGTCGTATCTGTCCGCAGTCAGCATACCGAACACTCCGTTCTCCCAGAAGCGCTCAAGGGCGGCCTTCCGGGCAACTTCGGATTCAAACACCATTGCGATAAATTCGGAAATGTCCATCTCCCTGCGCTCAACCTTGTAGGTAACGTCGATTTCTTCCCCTTCTTTGCAGGCTCCGTTTTCGTAGCCCTGTAACACCATTTCATCAATGTCCTCGCCTGCAACGATAATATAATGGGAGTCTGTATCGTCCCAGGGACGCAGGAAGAAGTCGTATCTGACATGGTTTTCGCTGCGGCTGTATCCGTTTATGTCATAGGTCATTACCGTGGTTTTTTCCGGGTCAATGTCAAAATCGATGGCAAGGCAGTCAGACTGTCCCTGCTGAGCAGCCTCGGCGTCGTAAATCTCATAGACCACAACGTCCAGTTCGGGCCATTTTTTCTTTGACAGCGCGTCACGCATATACTCTCCGCTGCCCAGGACTGCTTCGTATTCTTCTATGGTCTTAATCTCTCCCAGATTCCACGTTCCGCTGTCATCGGGTGCAACGCCTGTAAAATAGCCTGTGTATTTGCCCATATGCAGGTCGGTGGATACGGCGTCGCCGTTTACCGTAACGCTCAAAAAACCGTCCTCTTCAATATTGGAAGCATAGGGATAGGCAAATTCAACCGTTACGTCGGAGTCGGAAAAGTTAGTAACGATATAGTTGTCGGAAAGCGGCACGCCGGTATCCTCAACAGCGGAAATATCCACCTCTATCAGTCTTTCAATCTCGAGGGCGGATGCATCACCAACTGCAGTCATGGGCAAAACAGGGGCGGTATTTAGCAGCGGTCTGCCCATAGAACTGCCCGTGCCTCCGGGAGAATCAGCCGCCGATCCGCTGTCCGGCGCTGTAGGAGGCGGCGCGGAAGGCGCAGACGGGGCGGCGCTGTCTGAGGTGGAACTGCCCATATTAATGCTGCCCAGACCGATTGTTCCTGCAATCACAATGCACAGACAGGCAGCAAGGGCAACGTAACGTTTAATATGCCTGTTTGCCGCTTTTACAAACTTGAACTCGGCGGCGGAGTCTATGATTTCATCGCTTATATCGGTTATGGCATCATAAATCTTTTCGCTTTTCATAAGACAACTCCTTCCCGCTCAAGAGTTTCTTTTAAATTCAGACGCAGGTTATACATACGCTTTGCCAGTTGGGAGGGCTTGACCCCCAGCCGGAACGCAAGGTCGCTCACAGCGTCACCGTACCAGTAGCGGCGCACGAAAAGGGCTCTGTCCTCGGCTTTCAGACTCATAAGCCAGTTTTCGATAATGCGGGTAAGTTCTCCCCGCTCTATCTCCTGCTCCACGCCGCCCCCGGAGGGTATGCAGTCCTCAAGTTCGGAAAGCATCGAGGTGGCTCCTGCATCGCGCTTTTGAGCTCTGTTCTGGCGCAGGCGGCTGATGGAAAGATTTCTTGTTATCCTGCCAAGGTAGGCTTTAAGTGACTGGGGTCTCTGGGGCGGCATTGTGTCCCAGGCCTTCCACCAGGTGTCGCTGACACATTCCTCGCAATCTTCATGCAAGTCCAGAATGTTTGAGGCTATTTTGCGGCAAAATGCTCCGTATTTCTTATCTGTTTCTCCAACTGCGTTTTCATCGCGCAGCCAGTAGAGCTCAATAATGGCTGTATCTTCCAACCAAACCCCTCCTTTCGCCGCTTTTCACTTTCAATGACGCAGACAGAAGCGGGATATTCCGCCTGCGGATGAAATTTATATATAAATCAAATCATTTTTTTCACAAATATGCAAGAAAAACCGACAAGTTTAAAACTTGTCGGTTTTAAAGTTATTGCCAGTTATAGGTGGCAAGCCCGTAAATATACAGGAAAATAACCACTACAGGCACTACCCAGCGGAAAATCGGCTTCATCCAACTTTTTATTTTCAAACCTTTTCCCATGTTGGCCTCAAGAATAAAGTTGTCCCAACCCCAGCCAAATTTGAAGCAGGTAAAAAGGGTCATCACTACAGCACCTATAGCCAGCAGATTACAGTTGAGTATAAAATCCCAGACATCCAGCCAGGCGCTGCCCTCAGCAAAAGGTACAAACCCTGACCAAACGTTGTATCCAAGAGCAGTAGTAATCGAAAACAAAAATACTATAACAGCACTCAGAATACAGCCCTTGGGCCGACTCCATCCTGTCATCTCGCGTATGCAGGCCAGAATATTTTCAAATACCGCCAGTACCGTGGACATCGCCGCAAAAACCATGAACAGAAAAAATATCGTGCCCCATACACGTCCGCCGTTCATGTTGTTAAATACAGTCACCATTGTATCAAACAGAAGACCGGGTCCGGAATTTACCTTAACTCCGTAAGTAGTGCAAGCAGGGAAAATTATCAGACCCGCCATAATTGCAACAAAGCTGTCGAGAATAATGATATTGACCGACTCTCCCAAAAGTGAGCGTTTCTTGTCTATATAACTGCCGAATATAGCCATTGACCCAATGCCCAGACCAAGGGTAAAAAACGCCTGATTCATTGCGGCAACAACTACTTTGCCGTTTATTTTCCCGAAATCGGGCAAAAGGTAGAATTTTAATCCTTCCACCGCCCCCGGCAGAACAAGGCTTCGCACGGCAAGCACAACAATAATTATCAGCAGAGCTGCCATCATATATTTTGTGATGCGTTCAAGCCCGCTTTGAAGTTTAAAGCAAAGTATAAGAAAACCTACTACAACAACGATAGCCAAAAAAATAATATTGACTTTGGGGTTCGATATCGTGGTTACAAAACCAAGGTCCACATACTGACCCACAAGAAATTTGTAGAAGTAATAGATTATCCATCCTGCTACAACAGTGTAAAAGGCCATCAGACAGAAATTTCCGAAAAGAGCTAGGTATCCGTGTATATGCCATTTATGCCCTGGCTTTTCAAGCTTCTGATACATACGAACTGGACTTGCCTGAGAGGCTCGACCGAGAGTAAGCTCAACAACAAGTATCGGTAAACCCAGCAGAAGCAAGCATATAACGTAAATAAGAACAAATCCGCCGCCGCCGTACTGTCCGGCCATCCAGGGAAACTTCCATACGTTGCCGCAGCCTATGGCGCAGCCAGCGCTTAAAAGAATAAAGCCAAGGCGGCTTCCAAGTCGTTCTCTGTTCATGTTCTGTCCTCCGAATACTTAAAAAAACGCCGCGAACCAAAGTCCGCGGCGTTATGGTGACCCGCCGGAGATTCGAACTCCGGACACCCTGCTTAAAAGGCAGGTGCTCTGCCGGCTGAGCTAGCGGGTCATATTATCCAAAAAAGAATATGGCTGGGGTGGGTGGAGTCGAACCACCGGTGAGGGAGTCAAAGTCCCTTGCCTTACCGCTTGGCTACACCCCATCGCAGCCCCACCCAAGTAGATGTAAAAATATGGGGTGGATGAACGGATTCGAACCGTCGGCCTCCAGAGCCACAATCTGGCGCTCTAACCAACTGAGCTACACCCACCATATTAAGAAGGCTAACAGCCGGGATGGACTATATCCGAACCCGATCTGATACGGTTTTGTACACCGTACGGAAGAATGGCTGTCGGGCCTTCCCGACTGGCGTACCTTGGGGGATTCGAACCCTCGACCTACT
>JAFSIK010000085.1 GCA_017439805.1 Oscillospiraceae bacterium | reverse complement strand
GTGCCCTTGGCAGCTTCCAGAACCATGTTGTCGTCCAGAGTGTCGGAGCCCAGGATGGGAGCCTCGATGCCCAGGGAGTCAGCCTGAGTTACAATCTGGGTGGCATAGGCGATGGAAACGGGGGTGAAGATAACGTCAGCGCCTTCGCTCTTGGCCTTGTTCAGGTAAGAGGTGAAGTCGGAGTTGTTGGTGGGATAGGAGTCGCTGATGACGGTGCCGCCGGTAGCCTCAAAAGCGGTGGTAAAGAAAGCGATCAGGCCCTGGTCATATTCGTTGCCGGCCTCGCCCAGGCAGTAAGCAACCTTGGCGCCGAACTTCTCGGAAGCGAAATTGGCCAGAACGGTGCCCTGGAAGGGATCCAGGAAGCAAATGCGGTAGTAGTAATCGTTACCGGCGGTAACGTTGGGGTTGGTGCAGGTTACGCCAACGGCGGCCAGGCCGGCGTCGTCGAAGATGGGGCCACCGGCCATGGAAACGCCGGAGCCGTAGGAACCCAGAACCAGAGCTACGTCAGCAGCAACCAGCTGAGAAGCAGCGGAGGGAGCCTTGTCGGTGGTGGAGCCGTTGTCAGCGATAACCAGCTCTACCTTGTAGGTGGTGCCGCCAACTTCAACGGTGGGAGTCTCGGAGTTGGCAAACTGCATGCCGAGAATCTCCTTCTTGCCGCCGGAAGCGGAGTCGCCGGTAGCGGGCTCAAATACGCCGATCTTTACAACAGGCATATCATCGCCGGAATCGGCGGGAGGAGTGGTGGTGCCGGAATCGGCAGGGGGGGTGGTGGTATCACTTGCAGGGGGAGTAGCGGGGGCGCCGCAGGCAGCCAGAGCAAATACCATCACAAGTACGAGTACGAGTGCAAGAACTTTCTTCATGGTTTCTTAACCTCCTAAAAATTATGGCTTATAAGCAGTGTCCGTCATAGGAGGACAACTGTTTGCATAAAACCACGATAGAAATTATAGCGCAAATCGGCTTGAATTTCAACCTAAATATTAACATTATACTGACTTTTCGCCGCATAATTTGAATTTTCCACCCTTCAAAACTTGCGTGCAGGCAGAAAAAGAAACAAAAAACGGTGACTTTTTGCATAAGTCACCGTTTTTTAATAAGCATTTTAGTTTTATTTGTTTTTCTCAGGTATAACAAATATAAAAAGGAGAGAACTTATCAGCAGAAGGAAGGGATAAAACAGGAAAGGAATGAGCTGGAAGGCAGAGACCGCATGTCCCATCTCTGCCGCAGCGGAGATGGCAACCAGCATCTGCGCACCGTAGGGGATAATCCCCTGGAAAATACAGGAGAATGTATCAAGCAGGGAAGCGGTTTTTCTTGGGGTAATGCCGTAATCCTCGGACATTTCCTTTGCAATGGGGTTTGCCATTACGATGGCGACGGTATTGTTTGCGGTGGCAATATCCATAACGCCTACAAGCAAACCAACTCCCAGCTGACCGCCTTTTTTGCCGCGGAATACCCGTCTGATAAAGCAAAGAAGCGCGTCAAATCCTCCGAACTCTCGGATAAGCGCACAGATTGCGGAAACGAGGATCGCAACCATTGAAGTTTCAAACATATTGGCGGCGCCGCTGCCCATGCTGGCAAAAAGCAAGGTGGCCTGGGTAGCTCCCGTGGCCAGCATAATAATTGCGCCGGATACAATGCCGATAATAAGTACTATAAATACATTTATACCGATTACGCCGCCAATAAGAACAAGTATATATGGTATGACTTGAATGAGGTTATATCCCTCATTTACAGCGCCGTTAATGTCGGCTTTGAAAGACATAATTAAAATGAGCACAAGAGCCACTATTGCCGCAGGCAATGCAATTTTAAAGTTGGCACGGAACTTATCCTTCATGGGAACACCCTGGCCGTTGCAGGCAGCAATGGTGGTATCGGAAATAAAGGAAAGGTTGTCGCCGAACATAGCGCCGCCAACCACAGATCCAATGCAGAAGGGAAGAGAGAAGCCCGACGCCGCAGAAACCGCCACTGCAATAGGTGTGAGGAGAGTAATGGTACCCACGGAAGTTCCCATTGCAATGGATACAAAGCAGCTTACAACAAACAGAACGCCAACAGCAAAGCGTGCAGGAATAATTGACAGCATGAAATATGCCACGCTTTCGGCGCTGCTGCGGCCTACTACACCTACAAACATACCTGCAACCAGGAAAATAAGTATCATGGTGACGATATTTTTGTCACCAACACCTTTTCCCATAAACTCAAGCTTTTTATCAAAACTGAGATTTTTGTTCTGTATACAGGCCACCAACAGTGCAATAAGGAATACCACCACAATGGGAATATTGTAAAAACCCATTTCAATTTTCAGCGCGTATTCAAAAATCAGACCCAAACCCAGGTACAGGACCAGAAATACGCCTATCGGCAAAAGAGCCTTGGGATTGCCTTTTTTCATTTTCGCTTACCTCACTCTATCTTCATCTTTTGTTTATAATGAAAAATCCGAATGCCAATCTGACATTCGGATTTTTTGGCGGAGAAGGAGGGATTCGAACCCTCGAGACGCTTTTGACGTCTACACGATTTCCAATCGTGCGCGCTCGACCATGCTACGCGACTTCTCCACGAGCTTATCAAACCAGAAAACGGTATTGATTTGTGTGCTGTTTCAGACAGCTTTTTTATTTTAATTACTTTCTTTTGATTTGTCAATACTTTTTTATTCTTTACTTTATGATTTTATTTTGATAAAATTCAGATAATACTGTACGGTATGATAAAATACCGTCAGAACGAGTTTCCGGCACCCGAAAGGGGATCGAAATAAAGAGAGAGGAATGAATAAATTGCGCCTTACCGAAGAAAGGATAGCCCAGCTTACCGATAAAGCAAGGCTTTTCCGCATCGATGTGCTCAAGTCCGTCCATCAGGTACAGTCCGGTCATCCCGGCGGTTCTCTGTCCATGACCGAGATACTCACCGTACTTTATCTCGAAAAGCTCCACATCAACGTTAACGACCCCACCGACCGTGACGTTGACCATGTTGTGCTCAGCAAGGGCCACGGCAGCCCCATGCTTTACAGACTTCTGGCCGAGGTCGGCTATTTCCCCAAAGAAGAGCTGATGAATCTGCGCCATATAAATGCGCTGCTTCAGGGACATCCCACCAACCACATCCCCGGCGTAGATATGCCCAGCGGTCCTCTGGGTTCCGCCTTCGGCGCGGCACAGGGTCTTGCTCTGGCACAGCGTCTTGACGGTCTTGACCGCCGCACCTACGCCATTCTCGGCGACGGTGAAATTAACGAGGGCGCCGTTTGGGAGGTTGCCATGTCTGCTTCCAAGTTCAAGCTGGACAACCTTATTGCCATTCTGGACTATAACAAGGTACAGCTCGACGGTACCAATGACGAAATTATGCCTCTGGGTGATGTGCCCGAAAAGTGGCGTCAGTTCGGCTGGAACGTCATTGAGTGCGACGGCCACGACATTGTGGATGTAAACCGTGCTCTGGACGAGGCTATCGCAGCCAAGGGCAAGCCCAATATGATTGTTGCCCATACCGTAAAGGGCAAGGGCGTATCTTATATGGAAGGCAAGGCCGCTTGGCACGGCAAGGCTATTCCCGATGACCTTATGAAGGTCGCCATGGACGAGCTTGGAGGTGAAATGTAATGCCCAAAGCACTCAGAGAGATTTACGGCGAAGTCCTGCGTGACGTAGGACGCGAAAATAAAGATATTGTTGTTCTTGACGCCGACCTTTCCGGCAGCACCAAGAGCGCCATTTTCGGCAAGGAATTCCCCGAACGTTTCTTCAATATGGGTATTGCCGAGGCCAACATGGTTTCCACCGCAGCAGGTCTTGCTGCCGGCGGAAAAATCCCATTTGTAAATACCTTTACCGTATTTCTTACCACTATCGGTCTTATCGCCACCCGAGGTCTGGTTTGCTACGGCAACCTTAACGTAAAGTTCGGCGGCGCTTACGGCGGCGTTTCTGCAGCGTATGACGGCGCATCCCATCACGCGCTGGAGGATATCGCCAATATGCGCGCACTGCCCAATATGCTGGTAATCTGCACCTGCGACGAAAACAGCACCCGTCAGGCAACTGAGTTTGCTGTAAAGCACAACGGCCCTGTTTATCTGAGGCTGTCCCGCGAAACCTTCCCCGACCTGTATCAGGCAGGGGAGAGCGCCTTTGAGTTCGGCAAGGCAAAAATCGTTCGTGACGGCACCGACTGCACTATTATGGGCTGCGGCATAATGGTACACCATGCTCTGCAGGCTGCCGATATTCTGGCAGGGAAGGGCATCAGCGCCAGAGTTGTTGATATGAGCACCATCAAGCCTATCGACCGCGATATGATCGAGCGCTGCATTGTTGAAACCGGTGCTATCGTCAGCGCAGAGGAGCACAATATTATCGGCGGTCTGGGCTCTGCGATTGCAGAAGCAATGGCCACTATGGATGTTCACGCTCCCATGGAATTTGTCGGCACCGAGGATACTTTCACCGAAAGCGGCAAGTACGCGGATCTGCTCAAGAAGTATAAACTTGATCCCGAAACCATCGCTGCCAAGGCCGAAAAAGCTGTTTCCAGAAAAAAATAATTTGAACTTTTCAATGCTGCTGCTACAATATTTTGTGGCAGCAGCTTGTTTTATGCCGCAATATACAAAAATATTCCCATTTTTTGTATATTTTGTCGAATCGTGTCGAACGGTTTTTGTGGAAAAAGCAATATTTTTCCAGTAAAATGTTCCCAGAGGCGATGAAAATGTTAAAAATTTCCTTAGGAAGACGAAAAATCCGACACGACGGCAGAAATCTGGAGATAAAATATGATATTGTCGCAGAAAGAATGCCGGGAGAAAGAGAAACCAGTTATGGCATGCTGATTACCACGGAAATTGACAATACATCAGAGGAAGCGTTATTCAGAGACATCAGTACAAATTACAATGAATGCAGAGATATTCTGATGTATCTTAAACGCAACGCAGTAACTGCTGTAAGCGCAGCATATGTGGTATCAGATCTTATGCTGCAGATCAACAGCGAATTTGATCTGGATGCATAAATGCAAACAGCACGCATAAAAGCGTGCTGTTTTTCATTAAGTACGCCGAACATATGAAAAGAGGACGTTAATAGCGTTTTGAGGCTTTCAGCAGAATTTTAGAGGTTTTTCAGGTCATTTTTGCGTTTCGCCCCCCTTAACACAACAAAATTTTTATTTTGTTGTGTTGCGTGTGTATAAAGGTTTATACCGACAAGCGCCCCCTGTGCCCTCTTCCCTCTAATCAAAATGTAAAAAGCGCCTCATTAGAGGCGCTTTTCTTATATCTTTATTTCTTTTTCATAGTGTTCGGCACAGCAAATCTTTATTGCCTTTTTAAGATTTTCTTCTTTGCTGAGATCCGGTTTCTGGACGGTAGGAATATTTACATAGTCCTTATGGAACTTGATAATACCAAAATCTTTGAATTTCGGGAAGTTAATCGGACGGGTCACGTATTCCCTGTTCTTCTCACCCAGTGCGCCGTTGTTAACAATTTTTAGTGCTCTGTCGGAAAGTTTGTCACAGTTGAATATAACACCCTTGTCCACTTTTTTGTTAGTGGTGAGGAATTTAGCGGCAGCATACTCAAAATCTTCCTCGTCCATAATATCGACAAATTCCGGCTTTTTCAGCTTTTGTCTGAATTCAACAAGGCTGGTGATTACACGGACATCCATAAATACAGCAATGGCCAGCATGGCTGCAAAAAGCAAATAGGCCTTTGTGTTTCCGCTGTTAAGATATCCGCCCACAAAGAAGAAAACTGCTATGGCAACAATCGCGGCAGACCACAATATTGCCCTGAGTGTAGGCTTTCTCAGAGTTGGCTTGGTATATTTAAGCAGACAATCTGAGCAAAGACCAACCTTTGCCGCCCCAAGCAATGTGCGAACATTAAAATTATCTTTGCAGACCAGCCAGTAGTTTCCGCTCTTCACGGCTTCCCTGCCGCAGCTTGTACACTTTGCCATGTCTTCCCTTCTTTCCCGGAAGTTATGTTTTGATTTTATATAATTATTTTCAAACTGTCAACTTTATGACTTCGATTTAACAATTTGAAACATTTTCGTTGCAATTTTGTGGTATACATTTTATAATTTTTTCAAACGTGCAAAGGAGGTGTGCTCTTTGGATTACCGTAGAGAGGCGCCGGAGTTAATCCGCGATTTTTTGTCTTATCATGAAAATATCAAGGGGCACTCACCCAGAACGGTCGATGAATACTACCTCGACCTGCGTACATTTTTTCGGTATATCAACCGCTCCCGCGGCCTCTGCCCCGATGATGTGGAATTTGAGAATATTTCAATTAAAAATGTTGATGTAAGCCTTGCCGGCAGCATTCAGCTGCGTGAAGTATACGATTTTCTTGCCTTTGTCAGCCGTGAGCGCAGTTCATCAAAAAGTGGAGTCTATGGTCTCAACGCCTCCTCCAGAGCGAGAAAAATCTCAGCTTTGAAATCTTTTTATAAATATCTGACCACCAAGGCTCATTTATTGGATATAAACCCCGTCAAAGACCTTGATCCGCCCAAACAAAAGAAAAATCTCCCCCGCTATCTGTCACTGGAGGAAAGCATTATGCTTTTAAACTCCATTTCCGGCGACAACGAGGAGAGAGATTACTGCATTATATTGCTTTTTTTGAGCTGCGGTCTGCGAATCAGCGAACTTACAGGTCTTAATATACCGGATGTTCACGGTGACAGCATCCGGGTTCTTGGTAAGGGAAATAAGGTGCGCATCGTTTATCTGAGTGATGTGTGCCGCAAAGCTATCGATGACTATCTTGTTATAAGAAACGGTAAAAAGTCTCTCGACGGCAATGCGCTGTTTTTAAGCCGTCTTGACCGCAGATTAACTTCAAACGGCGTTCACCAGATGATTAAAAAACGTCTGCTGCAGGCAGGACTTGACCCTTCCCTCTACTCCGCCCACAAACTGCGGCATACTTCCGCAACACTGATGCTGAAAAACGGCGTTGACGTGAGGGTCATTCAGGAAGTTCTGGGTCACGAGCATCTGAGTACCACAGAAATATATACGCACGTGGAAAATACAGAGCTT
>JAFSIK010000084.1 GCA_017439805.1 Oscillospiraceae bacterium | reverse complement strand
AAGGGCGGCCTCACACAGGGATTTATACGCTCCAAACCGAATCTTTTTCCGCAATACTTCGTTAAAAAGCCACGGCAGGCGTCAGCCTTGCCGTGGCTTTTTGTCTTGTCCTGCGAAAAAATCTCTCGCTTTGGAGTGCAGGGCAGTTTTGAACAGAAGATTTTTCTTCACAGCGGTCACCAGTGACCGCGGGAATACTTGATGTATTTCAAGGGAACCGGGGGGTGCTGTGGAGGAAAAGATTCATTCAAAACCGTGTAAATCTCTGTGTGAGGCCGCCCAAAGGTGAGGTTTTCTTTTTACTTCATATCACGCAGGAATTTTGCCGCGGATGTTCCCGCGGCGGAGCCCTGTGCCACAGCCGACCATACCTGGAAAGGCGCACCCAGACAATCGCCGGCGGCGAAAAGTCCCGGGATGGTGGTTTGGAAGTTTCCGTCAACCAGCGGAGCACCGCCGTCCATCACGGCTCCGGCCTTGAGAGCCAGTTCTGCGCCGCCTGCGGTTCCCAGAGCCACAAAAAGCCGGTCTGCCGCCATTTTTTCTCCGTCGGAGAACACCACGGCCTCCATCAGTTCCCCACCCTCCAGAGCGGTGATTTTCCGCGTGTCAACAGAAATCCCGTCGGGCAGTACCTCCGGAGCATCTGCGCCGTCGGTAAGCAGAGTGACCTTTGCTGCCAGCGGGAGAAGCTCCTTTGCCTCGCTGATGGCATAGGTTTCTGCGCCCAGCACCGCCGCTTGCTTTCCCCGGCAGAAGAAACCGTCGCAGCTTGCGCACCAGCTGACGCCCATGCCGTCAAATTTGCTGAAATTTTCGATTGCGGGACGCTTTCTGGCGGTGCCGGTAGCAAGAATCACAGCATCTCCCCGAAGGACACCTTCGGTGGTCTGTAACGCAAACTGCCCGTCCCAGCTGAGACCCGTGGCTTCGGCGCATATAAGTTCCGCGCCCAGCTCCCGGGCCTGCCCGCGCCCGGCCTCAAGCAGCTCCGCGCCGCTTATGCCGCCGGGGAAGCCGTAGTAATTTTCGATTTTTTCGGCTTTTTCAAGAGCGCCGCTGCCGCTGTATATAACAGTGGCATTAAAACCCGCCCTTAAAACGTAAAGGGCGGCGGATATACCTGCCGGGCCGCCGCCCACGATCAACGCTTTACGCTTCATTTTCGCTCCTTACAGCAGCGCAACAAGATCGCTCTTGGGGCGTACGCCAACGCTGCGGTGAGCAAGCTGTCCATCCTTGAAAACCAGAATGGTGGGGATGCTCGCAATGTTATATTTTGCAGCCAGCATGGACTGTTCGTCCACGTTTACTTTGCCGACCACAACTTTACCGGCATATTCTTCGGCAATTTCCTCAACGGTGGGAGCGATCATTCTGCAGGGGCCGCACCAGGCAGCCCAGAAGTCCACCATAACGGTGCCTTTGGCAATGGTTTCATCGAAATTTTCGGCGGTCAGAACTTTATAAGACATAATTGGCCTCCTTTAATTATCTTTTGTACTCTTATTTTACCCAATAATACAAATTCTTACCGTGACAGAGTCACACAAGACGGGGATTATAATATCTTCCGCGCTTTTTCGTGCCGCTGCCGAATTGCAGCACCCGCACGGGACAGCGGTTTATGCAGCCGGTGCACATGGAGCACTTGTCCTTTACCCACTTTGGCGCGCCGTTTTCCATTGTGATTGCATCCTCGGGGCAGACACTTTCACACAGGCCGCAGGCGGTACATCCATCCTCGGCGTAGAACTTTTTCGTTTTGCGTCCCAGGTTGTAGAAGGGGTACATAACAGCGGATTTTACCCCCGCCAGAGCGCCGCGAATAGGGTCAAAATTGCCCTTTTCACCCCTGCAAACAATTTCCGCAAAACGGTCAATTTCCTTGTCGGCGGCATCCAAAATGCCATCAATATCCTCATCGATGTCAAACATGGGTATGTAGTTTTCCACCATTACAACGCCGAAGCAGGCGGAAAGCTCCATTCCTCTCTCCGAAAGGAGTTTTTTAAAAGAGCCGTTGGCGTTACCGGTGTGACCGCCGCAGGTAGCGCAGTTCCAGACATAATCGGCATTCTTAACGGAGAGTTTCTTTACAAACTCAACTACCGTATAGGGAACCCCCCAGTAGTAAACAGGGAAGGCAAAGCCCACTTTTTCGCCCTCTTTTGCGGTGTATTCAAACCGCTTCGCCTTTGCGGCGTCCGGGATATTTATTATCACTTCGTCGCCCAGAGCCGCAGCAATACGTCGGGCGGCGTATTCGGAGTTGCCGGTTCCGGAAAAATAAAATACCATTTTCGCCCTCCTGAGTATTATTTATAAAATCATATCACATATATCCTCCCGCTACAAGAAAAACCGCCCCCGTGAGCAAATCGGAGGCGGATAAGGAGGTATCAAATCAACGATAATAAGCGATTTTATAGAAAATAGGGTAGTCGGCAAAGAAATCTGCCAGAGTTTCCCGGGCGGATGCCCCGGGGTCGTTTATGGTGAAGCTTACGGCGCCGCTGCCGCCGCTGTATCCGGTGACAACTACCCAGTGCTGTGACCCGCGGGAGGTTTTTGCCGCCACAATGACGGGTTTGTTTTGCGCCAGCTGCTCCTTGATTTTTTCCAGATAATCACTGGCGTAGTAGCACTCGTAATCCGACGGCAGATACAACGCTCCGCCGGAGGTGAACTTCAGCTGCCCCAGCATATCGGCAGGGGTTATGTCATAGCCGTGTCTCCAGGACTGGCACATGGAAAGGGAAGTCAACGCGCAGCCCTGCGCACCCACTGTATTGGATGAGGAGCCAAGTTTCATATAACGCCAGCGGTTATCCACCTGTGAAAAATAGGGGACATCAAGGCTGACCGCGGCGGCGGGGGAAGATGCGGAACTGTCACCGGAAAGATAGCTGCTGTTTACCCAGCCTACTTCCGAGCCGTTGTAGAGTATCCTGCTCCAGCCGTTTGTTTCCCACAGAGGGCAGACAGTGTCGCCGTTTTTAAGTGTTGCCTTTACAGAGTACCCGGTGCCGGGGCCACGCCGCACGTTCAGTGTGCCCCAATCAAGTTTTATCCGGGCGGTTTCGTCGTCAAGCACTGTTATGTAACTGCCGCTGCACCAGCCCTGTCCGCCGTTGTAGCGTACCTTCCACCACCCTCCGCTTTTTTCCAGCAGCGTCACGTAGCTGTCTTTTTCAAGACTGCCTGTGATATGGGAGGCGGTTGAAGCTGCGCTGCGTACGTTCAGCGAACCGTCGGAGATTGCGACCTGACCTGCGCCGTAAGGCTCTGCCGCCGATGCGCCAAAGGTCAGACATCCGGAAAGAAGCAGGGCGGAAAGACCAACCGAGAAGAATTTTGAAAACTTAACTTTTTTGGCTTTTTTGTGCATAAAATCACTCCTTTGACTTGATTTTAGCACATAATTGTAACGTTTTGTTACTCCAAATGCTGGCAAAAAAACCGCCGTTTCCAAATCGGAAACGGCGGTTTGTATGTGCCTTAAACGTATCTGCGTGCGCCAACGAAGCGCTGCTGATAATGGTTGTCGGTAAAATCGATCTGACTTACGGGACTGTCCTCGTTATTGGCGGCGATAAATACTCCGTCACCCACGTAAATACCGCAGTAAGTGGCGGAACCGTCATCGCTGTAAGTGAAAAACAGTACGTCACCGGGCAGGATATCTTCCTTTGCGACCTCCGTACCCTTGGCGTAAATTTCTCCGGTGGTACGCCCCACTTCAACGCCGTTTT
>JAFSIK010000083.1 GCA_017439805.1 Oscillospiraceae bacterium | reverse complement strand
GCATACGCTCAGCTCCTGCTTCTTATGGGCAGTCATCTTGTCAAGGCACAGGGTTTCCAGCACACTGTGGGCCTTGTACAGAATGGCACCGCCGGGCGTCTCATAGACACCTCTGCACTTCATGCCAACCAGCCGGTTCTCCACGATGTCCAGCAGGCCGATACCGTTGGCACCGCCGATCTCGTTAAGCTTCAGAATGATATTCTTGGCGCTCATCTTTTCCTCGTTGAGGGCCACGGGAATGCCCTGCTCAAAGTCCAGGGTGATGTAGGTGGGAACGTCGGGAGCGTCGATGGGGGAAACGCCCATTTCCAGGAAACCGGGCTTTTCGTACTGGGGCTCGTTGCCGGCGTCTTCAAGGTCAAGGCCCTCGTGGCTGAGATGCCAGAGGTTTTTGTCCTTGGAGTAGTTGGTTTCGCGGTTTATTTTCAGAGGTACGTTGTGAGCCTCTGCGTAATCAATCTCTTCCTCACGGCTCTTGATGTCCCACTCACGCCAGGGGGCGATGATGGGCATGTCGGGTGCGAAGTGCTTGATGGTCAGCTCAAAACGGACCTGGTCGTTGCCCTTGCCGGTGCAGCCGTGGCAAATGGCGTCGGCGCCTTCCTTCAGAGCGATTTCAACAAGACCCTTTGCGATGATGGGACGAGCGTGGGAGGTGCCCAGCAGGTACTCCTCGTACTTTGCGCCGGCCTTCAGGCAGGGCATGATGAAATCATCAACGTACTCATCGGTCAGATCCAGAACGTACAGCTTGCTTGCGCCGGTTTTCAGAGCCTTCTCTTCCAGACCCTCCAGCTCATCGGCCTGACCCACGTTGCCGGAAACGGCGATGACTTCGCAGTTATTGTAATTTTCCTTCAGCCAGGGGATAATGATGGAAGTATCCAGGCCGCCGGAATATGCCAGAACTACTTTTTTGATGTTTTCTTTATTCATAATGTGACCTCCACGCAGATTTAATATGCACCAATATTAGTACACTTTGAATTATTATGCAAGCGTTTTTTGAAGAAAACCCGTATTTTTGGTGAAATGCTCCAAACGCAGGCCCCACAAGCCGTTTATTTGTGCAAAAAGGCGGAAAAAATCCCCCTCGCGCACCCCCTCGGGGTCTGGCGCGAGAAAGAAAAATATTCATCGATATACATAAAACGGCGAATAATTCTTCACTGCCGGAGTGCAAAAAAAGAAACGACAGCTTTCTTTTGAAACCTGTCGTTTTTTTGTAATTCCAACACTATAGATGCCGCCGTCCGGCGTCCGCGCGGAGTGGCGCGTCAATTCGGAGCAAAGCGGAGAATTGTCATAGGCGGGATTCACTTCCGCCGTTAAATGATTGAATGGTGCGAGGCGTGCTCCGCCACGCCGAAGCCCAAATAAAACGACAGCTTTCTTTCGAAAGCTGTCGTTTTATTTGGTGACCCGTACGGGACTCGAACCCATGTTACCGCCGTGAAAGGGCGGTGTCTTAACCGCTTGACCAACGGGCCGTGTTAAGGGGAACGGCCTGCTCCCCTTGGTAGCGGCGACTGGATTTGAACCAGTGACACTTCGGGTATGAACCGAATGCTCTGGCCAACTGAGCTACGCCGCCATATAAGCCTTTGTTAAGGCAAGGGATATTATAACCATTGAAAGCCTCAATGTCAATAGAAAAATTTGAAAATTCCGGCCTTTTTGGCTCAAAATCCCTCAAAAAACGGCTTTATCTCTCTTTCATGCGCCGATCCATCTCCCGCTGAGCGTCTTTTTTGGCCGCGGACTCACGTTTGTCGTAAAGTTTCTTGCCCTTACACAGGGCAACTTCCACCTTTACCAGACTGCCTTTAAAGTAGATGCTGACGGGAATAAGGGTGTAGCCGTCCTGCTTTACCTTGTTGAAAAGTTTGGTGATTTCCTTTTTGTGCATCAACAGGCGGCGGGTGCGGCGGGGGTCCTTGTTGAAGATGTTTCCCTTTTCGTAGGGGCTGATGTGCATGCCCTTGACGAAAAGCTCCCCGTCCTTTATATCGCACCAGGCGTCTTTCAGATTCACGCCGCCGGAGCGGATGCTCTTGACCTCGGTGCCTGCCAGCTCGATGCCCGCCTCATAGCGGTCCTCGACGAAGTATTCGTGAAAGGCCTTGCTGTTTTTGGCGATTTGTTTTATGTTGTCCATTTTATCCCTCCCGGGCATGGGAAATAGTCTGTAAACTATTATACCATTCCAGTCAAGAGAGGAAACGTCCCGTTGTAACGGCGGCGGCAAAATTTTGAAGACTGCCGCAGGAAAAAACCTTCGCTCCGCGCTCGGTAAGGGCGGCCTCTGTACCGGCGTCGGGAATTTTCCGCCCGAACTCCGTCAGGGCGGGGGCTTTGTCCCAGCCTTCGGTAATCCTCAGCCACCAGATGTCCTCCATGGCGAAAACGTCGCCCCTGACTTCCGGAGGCACCGTGCCGATGCCCCTGAGCATATCTTCGAAATCATCAAATTTATAAACCACCGGCAGGGCGGTCAAAAGCTGGGCGAAAACCAGAATGCCGCAGTTTCCGGCGAAAGCCTCAATCTCAAGCCCCGTTGCCACGGCGATTCCGGCGGTTTTAAAGGCCTCCCGGGCCAGACGCGCGGCGGACTCCACATCCAGACTTTCCACGTCAAGCCCCTCTTTTTCCAGCTCGGCAGACGCAATGAACATGGCTACCGAGTCGGGACTTATGTTATGTATGGTCATTTTATCACCCCACAAAACCTTTAAGCCGGGCGGGCCGGCCTATTACATTATATTCGCGGCCACCCCCTGCCGCCAATGCAAAAATAATGGAAACAGCCCCGGCGGCAGCCTCTTTCCCGGCTGCCGCTGCTTGTATTTTGTCGGTATAATTGATATAATATGTTAGTTATAGAGAAACTGCGCCCGAAAGGGCAGATTTGGGGAGTGAAAAATGGTCCGTTCAGGCAGGCTGAAGCTGGCGGCGGCGATAACGGCGCTGCTGATTTTGTGCGGCTGCGGCGCCGGGGCGGACAGGATACCGGCGGAGGACGCGGCTGTGGGGCCGGCTCCGGCGGAGCCTGGGGAAACAGTACCGGAAGTGCCTGCGGAACCCCCACCGGCAGAGCCCGCCCCCGAGCAGGAAATCGTACCCCAAACCGACCCGGCGGAGGAAATTCTGAAAACCCTGTCCACCGAGGAAAAGGTCGCCCAGCTTTTTCTGGTGCGCTATGACGACAGCCTTGAGACTTCAGGGCTGCCCGACCCCGGGGGATATATACTTTTTGCCCCGGATTTTGAAAATAAAACCGCCGACGAAGTGTCCGCTTTCACGGCTGCTTTGCAGGAAAATTCCAAAACGCCCCTGCTTATCGCCACCGACGAGGAGGGGGGAGCGGTCTGCCGGGTGAGTCTTAACGAAAACCTGCGCTCCGAGCCTTTCAATTCCCCCCGCTGGCTTATAAATAACGGCGGAGCTGAGGCCGTGGCGGCGGATGCCGCGGAAAAATGCGGCCTGCTTTTGTCCCTTGGCATAAATGTGAATATGGCTCCGGTCTGTGACCTGTGTGACGACCCCTCGGCCTTCATGTACCGACGCAGCGCCGGAAACGTGCCCGACACCTGCGATTTTGTCCGCACAACGGTTAAAATTTCTGAGGAAGCGGGACTTGGTAGCGTGCTCAAGCACTTTCCCGGCTACGGAGAAAATTCCGACAGCCACACCGCCTCCGTTATGGACGACCGCCCGCTGGAGCAGTTTTACGCCGCCGATTTCCTGCCCTTTGTGACGGGCATAGAGGCCGGTGCCGACGCGGTGCTGGTCAGCCACAATACTGTCACAGCCATGGACGCGGAACATCCCGCCTCCCTATCCGCCGAAGTGCACCGCATTTTGCGCCGGGATTTGGGATTTGAGGGAGTTATAATCACAGATGACCTTATAATGCAGGCCGTTTCCGAATGCTATACACCCGGACAGGCCGCGGTTCTCGCGGTGCGGGCGGGAAATGATATGCTTTGCAGTTCTGAATATGATGTGCAGTACAGCGCACTGCTGGCCGCCCTGGAAAGGGGCGAAATAAGCACGGAAATTATAGACGCCGCCGCCCGGAGGGTCATTGAATGGAAAATCTCCCTTGGCATAATCGGAGGATAAAATGGAGAAAACCCTTAAGAAAAACGTAATATACACCGGCCGCATAATAAACGTCCGTCGGGACGACGTGCTCACCGCCGACGGCGTGCCCTGCGTGCGGGAGGTGGTGGAGCATCCCGGCGCCACGGGTATCATCGCCATAACCGACGAGGGCAAGATACTTTGCGTGCGGCAGTACCGCTACCCCTGCGGGGAATATATCCTTGAAATTCCCGCCGGCAAGCTGGAAAGGGGAGAGGAGCCTCTCAGGTGCGCAAAGCGTGAGCTTGAGGAAGAAACGGGCTTTACCGCCGCCCGCTGGGACAGCCTTGGCTCCGTATACCTCAGCCCCGGCATCTGCGATGAAAAAATGCACGTTTTTCTGGCCCGAGGCCTTACCCCCGGGGAAAAATGCCCCGATGAGGACGAGGTGCTGGAAAATGAATACTACACCGCCGAAGAGCTGACGCAAATGGCTCTGCGGGGAGAACTGAACGACGCCAAGACCTTCACGGCTCTGTATATGGCCCGGGTCTTTATGGAAAGAGAGATGGAAGAATGAATATTGCCGGAAAAAAGGTGCTCATCGTTGAAGACGAGCAGTCCATCGTTGATATCCTTACCTTCAATCTGCAGAAGGAGGGCTGTCAGACCATAGCCGCCTTTGACGGAGAGGACGGTCTGAACAAGGCTTTGACTGAAAACCCCGACCTTATCCTCCTTGACCTTATGCTTCCCAAGATGGACGGCTATGAGGTCTGCAGGCGCATCCGTGAAAATTTCGAGACCGTTCCCATCATCATGGTCACCGCCCGTGAAGAGGAGGAGGACAAGGTGGTAGGTCTTGAAATGGGCGCCGACGACTATATCACAAAGCCCTTTTCCATGCGGGAACTCCTGGCCCGCGTAAAGACCAACATGCGCCGCCAGACCTTCCCCGCCCAGGCCGCCCCCAGCAAGGTTATCCGCGCCGGGGACGTCACCCTTGACCCGGACAGCTTCGAGGTAACCAAGGCAGGACGCCAGATTCCCCTGTCCTCCAAGGAGTACGACCTTCTCAAGTACTTCATGACAAACCCGGAAAAGGTGGCCAGCCGTGAAGAACTGATGGAAAAGGTCTGGAACTACGAATACTACGGCGATATGCGCACCGTGGACGTTACCGTCCGCCGCCTGCGGGAAAAAATCGAGACCAATCCCGCCGAACCCGAGCACATCATCACCCGCCGGGGAGCCGGCTACCTTTTCAGAAAATAAGTCCCGAAAGGGGGCGCGAAAATGCGAAGCCTGCGCTCAAAGCTGGTGCTCATAATGGTACTGCTGATCATCGCCATCGTGCTGGTGGTCGGCGCATTCCTCATAAACGGCGTCAGTTCCTTCTATATGAACCAGTTCTACTCCCAGATGTCCGGCGTTTTCACTCAGGACTACATCCGGGAGCTGGATCAGCTCGCCCCGGAGGGGCCTGAAAGACTCAAGGAAACTCTTATGTCCTCTTCGGGTCTTAATATCGACATCAACACCCGCAACGTCTACATACTGGACGAAAACGGCCGTCTGCTTGCGGGCTCCGACGAGGCGGAGAGCATCACCGCCACGGAAAATGTTCTTACCGCCGTTTCCGGTCAGGTAGGTCAGAAAAAGAGCATCGTCAGCGAATATATGGACGTTGCAGTTCCCGTTTCCGGCGATGAAAGCTCCTATATCGTCTACATCGTGGACAACCGCGCCACCGCTGATGAGCTTAGCGCCGAGATACTTACAATCATCCTGCCCGCTCTGGGCGTGGGACTGCTTTTCTCCATACTGCTCAGCCTTATTCTGGCAAACATCGTCATACGCCCCATCAGCGACCTTACCGACGGCGCCCAGCGTGTTGCCAGCGGCGATTTTACCCAGCATATCGAGGTGCACTCCGGCGACGAAATCGGCGTGCTTACCGAAAACTTCAACCACATGGCAGGGGTGCTCCAACGCACTCTGGACGAGATAGAAAACGAGAAAAACAAGCTCAGCACCCTTTTCCTGCACATGACCGACGGCGTTATCGCCTTCTCCCGTGACGGACACCTTATCCACTCCAATCCCGCCGCGGCCAGTATGCTTTCGGCAGAGCTTGCAGAGGGTACGCCCTACGGCGGCATCTTCGGCACCATCGCTCCGCTGGATCTGGTGCTGGATCTGCCCTCCGCCGAGTTTTTCACCGAGGACATAACCGCCGGCGAACGCTCGCTGGAAGTATGCATCGCTCCCTTCTCCCGCGAGGGTGAGCAGGGCGGCGTTCTTGCGGTAATCCACGACGTCACCGAGCAGGTGCGCACTGAGGAAGTGCGCCGCGAATTCGTTTCCAACGTATCCCACGAACTTCGCACCCCTCTGACCAATATAAAAAGCTATACCGAAACTCTTATCGATTCCGGCGACTCCCTTGACCCGGAGACCCGCAACCGATTCCTGTCCGTAATTTTAAACGAAACCGACCGCACCACACGCATTGTAAAAGACCTGCTGACACTGTCCCGTTTTGACTACGGCCGCATGGAAATGAGCCGCAGCGAATTTTCGCTGGACAAGTGCCTGCGGGGACTTTACGAGGCAGTGCTGCTGGACGCCCGCAGCCACAGACATGACCTTGTTCTTGATCTGCCTGAGGGTCTGCCTGTCATTACCGGCGACAAAATGCGCATCGAACAGGTGGTGCTCAATATCCTTTCAAACTCCATCAAATACACCCCAGACGGCGGTCGGATAGTTCTCGGCGCCAGACACCTTTACGATATGGTCAGCATCAGCGTTGAGGATAACGGCATCGGCATTCCCACCGAAGACCTGCCCCGTATATTCGAACGATTTTACCGGGTGGACAAGGCCCGCAGCCGCCAGAGCGGCGGCACCGGCCTGGGTCTTTCCATCGCCCGTGAGATAGTAAATCTCCACGGCGGCGACATCCGCGTTGAGAGCACCTACGGCAGCGGCACCAAAATTACCGTGACCCTGCCGGTGGAGGGTCTGCGCGATGAATAAACGGTTTGTGGAAACGGTGAAAACCGTCCTTATCGCCCTGTTGGCGTTACTGGCGGTGGTACTGTTTTTTGCCGTCAGATATTACAGCAGCGGCTCGGAGTATGAGGTCGGCGGATTACACTTTTTGCAAAAGGATCCGGTTGCCGAAACCACCGGCGATATCTCTGCCGCGGCTATGCCTGCGGCGGTGTCCGTGCGCACGCCTGAGGGATGCTTTGTTCCCCTGGCGGACGGCGGGGCGCTGGAGGATATATATACCCGCTGCACGCCGGCTCTGCGCGAGGCTCTCGGCACCGCCGGGGAGCCCGTTGAGATTGACCGTCACCGCTGGCAGACGCTGCTGTCCCAACAGGGGGTGTATTTCGCCTTTGATTATCCGGTGGAGCTTTCCGCCCTTGCCTCCTGGCTGGGAACGGACTTTTCCTGGCAGGGCAGCGCGTCGGCGCTGCTTATGACCGCGGGAGAGGAAGATACCCTCTGGCTTTATGTAAACCACGGCGACAGTTTCAGCGGCTACGCGACCCAGGCAAAATACCCCTCCGCCGAGCTGGAGGGAATCAAGGCCAACGGAGGCGAATTTGCCTGCCTGCTGTCCGATGATGTTTATAAAAAAATTGACCCCGACGCCCTTGTGGTGGAGGAAATGGACAATTATTTTCCCACTCTGACCGTGGGGCTGCCCCTCTCAGACAGCGAGTTACGGGAGGACATTCTGGAGCATCTGGGTGTGAACCCCTACGCCGATTACTCGGTGTTCACCGGCGGAATGCTGTATCTTTACAACGATTTCCGGCTGGCAATATCGTCCGACGGTACCTTTGAACTGGACGTTTACGCCACGGATGCGCTGGCGCTGGAGGATGCTCCGGTTTACGATGACCCTGCCGCGGCGGCGGTTGAGGCCGCCCGCAGACTGGTGCAGAGCACCATTGCGGAAAGCTGCGCAGAGGCCCGGGTAATGTGTACCGGCGTTGAGGGCGGAAACGGAGTTTACACCGTCACTTTTGCATATTATGTAAACGGCGTACGGGTGTCCACGGGCGGCTCTGACGCCGCTAAGATAACCGTTACCGAGGGTAAAATAACCGCCGCCGATATGATTTTCCGCAGCTACACCGAAAGCGGAGAGGAAAGCTATGTTCTTTCCCCCGGCTACGCCGCGGCGCTGATACCAGGCGGACAAATGAAGCTTGTTTATACCGACTCCGGCGGCACCGCCGCCGTAAACTGGCAGGGATAATCTCTCTGCGACGAAGGAGGTGGAGACCATCAGCGCGTCCAAACTGAAAAACATAGTAATACTTATCCTTGTTGTGGTGGATATTTTTCTGGCTGTGCTGGTGATCCCCCGTGCGATTGCGGCCAATACTGCCGAGCGCGCCGCCTCCCGCCAGATAGAGGAATTGCTGGCGGCAAACGAAATTACCGTCCTGCCCGGCGTTATCCCCGGTCACGGCGCGGCCACCCGCGACGCGGTGCTGGAGCGAAACACCGAGGCACAGCTGCGTGTGGCGGAGTACCTTCTGGGTACCGGCCTTACCCAGTCCGACCTGGGCGGCGGCATAACCAGTTATGAAAACAGCCGGGGCACCGTCACCTTCCGTGCCGGCGGCGAAATGACGGCTCAGCTTTCCGAGCCTCCCGCGGGAAACCTGTCCCACCCGGAGGATGCCCTGCGCCTGCTTGAAAAAATCGGTGTTTCCGTTGAGAAACTCAGCCGGGAAACCGCGGACGGACATGTGGTGGTCACCGCCTCCCAGAGCATCCGCGGCGTCGAGGTGCGGGGCAGCGACATAACCCTCACCTACGGCATGGATGGTCTGCAGCAGGTCAGCGGCAGGCTGTATCTGGACGGCTCGCCGGACTACGTTGCCACCGAAAGACTTACCGCCGCCACGGCTATGCTGGCCTTTGTAAACAGCCGTGACGAACTGGGTTACGTCTGCGCCGAGATAACCGAAATGCGGGTCATATATCTACCCGTAAGCGGCTCGGACAACAGACTCTCTCCGGCGTGGCTCATAACTACCGACACCGGCTCTTTCCGTGTGGATTTTGCTTCCTGTCAGGTTGTGCAGGAGTAATGTGCGCTCCGGGCGCACAAAACCCGCCGGCCGGTCAAAAAAGACCGCACAAAGTTAGCACCATCTTATTTACAAGTGTTTAAGGATATGGTAAAATATCCTTTGGTAATTTTGGTTTTTAAGGTTGTTATGTGCCAAATAAGGGGCATAATAGCCTTTGTAAAATACATTTTCGGGGTGCAGAAGTGACTAAATACGTTATTAACGGCGGCAGACCCCTCCACGGAGAGGTGACCATCAGCGGAGCGAAAAACGCGGCGGTGGCTATAATCCCCGCGGCTCTTCTCGTCAACGGAGTTTGCCGTATTGAAAATATTCCCAATATCAGCGACGTGTCCCTTCTGCTCAACATCCTTGACAGAATGGGCGTGAAAATACGCACCGTCAACAGCCACACCGTTGACATCGACAGCTCCAATATCCACAGCGTTACCGCCCCTGCGGAGCTTATGCGCAAAATCCGCGCATCCTATTACCTCATCGGTGCACTGCTGGGTCGTTTCGGCCGTGCCTGTGTCGGTATGCCCGGCGGCTGCGACCTGGGCGTTCGCCCCATTGACCAGCATATCAAAGGCTTCGTTGCCATGGGCGCCGACGTTGATATCCGCAACGGCGTTATCGACGCCGAGGCTCGCGGCGGCAGACTTCAGGGCGCCAACGTATATCTGGACGTGGTTTCTGTGGGAGCCACCATCAACATTATGATCGCCGCCTCCATGGCGGAGGGTCTTACCGTTATCGACAACGCCGCCAAGGAACCCCACGTGGTCGACCTTGCAAACTTCCTCAACTCCATGGGCGCCGACATCAAGGGCGCCGGCACCGACATCATCAAGATCCGCGGTGTCAGCGAGATGAAGGGCGGCTTCTATTCCATCATTCCCGACCAGATCGAGGCCGGCACCTACATCGCCGCGGTTGCTGCCGCCGGCGGTGACGTTACCATCAAAAACGTTATTCCCAAGCATCTGGACCCCATTACCTCCAAATTCCGGGAAATGGGCGTTGATATTCAGGAGGGCGACGACTATATCCGTGTCCGCTGCGACGGCAGACTCAACAGCGTCAAGGTGAAAACCATGCCGTATCCCGGCTTCCCCACGGATATGCAGCCCCAGATTGCCACTGCACTGTGCACCGCTTCCGGCACCAGCCTTATCACCGAAAGCGTGTGGGACGACCGTTTCCGCTACGTTAACGAGCTTAAGCGCATGGGCGCCAGCATTCAGGTGGACGGCAAGGTGGCCGTTATCGAAACCGTGGATTACCTCACCGGCGCTCAGGTGCGCGCCTGTGACCTTCGCGCCGGCGCGGCGCTGGTCATCGCAGGCGTTGCCGCCCACGGACGCACAGAGGTTGAAAATATCTACCATATCGAGCGCGGTTACGAGCACCTTGTGGAAAAATTCCAGGCCATCGGCGCGGACATCCGCCGGGTCTACACCCCCGACGGCAATATGACCTCCCAGGCTATATAAATTCAAACGGCGGAGCATTTTGCTCCGCCGTTTTTCAGGAGAAGGACATGGTAAGTGTAAAACTCATCTGCGTGGGCAAGATGAAGGAAAAATTCTATATTCAGGCGGCGGAGGAATACGCCAAGCGCCTCTCCGCCTACTGCAGGCTTGAAATCATCGAGCTTCCCGAGGAACGCCTGCCGGACAGACCTTCCGCGGCGGAAATAGAGCGGGCGCTGGACGCCGAAAAGCTTGCCATCGTGCGCAAAACCCCTCCCGGCTCCTACGTTACCGCAATGTGCATCGAGGGCAAGGAGCTTTCAAGCACCGAACTTGCCGCCATGTTCAAGGCTCTTATGAACGCGGGGGAGAGCAGCCTTGTGTTCATCATCGGCGGCTCCAACGGCCTGTCCGAGGACCTTAAAAAGCGGGCGGGTCTGCGGCTGAGCATGTCCCCCATGACTTTCCCCCACCACCTTGCCCGGGTGATGCTGCTGGAGCAGATATACAGGGCGTTTAAAATAAACGAAGGCTCGGCCTATCACAAATAGGAGGCAGAAATGAAAAAGAACGACACTCCGAAAGTAAAAATCGGCTGGGGATTCGGCCCGGCGAAGAAAAACAGAGACTCATCCCTTGACTGGCCCCAAAACCCCGAGGGCGGCATGGAAAAGGCAGTGCTTGTTACCAACTCCGGCTGCAAGCCTCTGAACATAGAAATGGACGTAAATCTGCTGGAATCCTGCGGAATACCCACAGTGCGCCGTGACCCCGGCGACGGAAGCTTCGGCAAGGTAATGCTGGGCGCCAGCGGCTACGGAACTGAGATATACGTACCCGAATCCATGGCGGCGGACGCCATCGCCATACTCAGCGGCGAGGGCATTGAAATCGAAGAAGACGAGGAATAAAAGTTACCCCGGCTCATTTGAGCCGGGGACTTTTTATTTGTTTTCCTCAATGCGTATTGCGAAAACCGTCACATCGTCGTCGCCGCTGACGCCAGACATAAGCTCCGCCGCCAGCAGCCGGGGGCTGTTGCCCTCAAATTTAGAAATTTTTTCCACCAGCACCCCGTCCTCACCCTTCTGGGCAAGACCGTCGCTGCTCATGACAACCATGTCTCCGGCGCACAGGGTCAGCCGGGTAACGTCGGAGGACACGCTGCCGAATCCCGTGCCCGGCGGCAGCGCCGCCGCGGTAATGCGGCTTACTTTTTGGCCCCGCTTTATGTATGTGGGCGCGGCGCCCAGCTTAAAAAATGCTGCCCGGCCGGAAAAAAGATCCAGCTGCATCAGATCCACCGTGGCAAAGGCGCCCACCGCGCCGGTTTTTAAAGACAGCGCGCTGTTGAGGGTGCGCATGGCCACCTCCGGCTCCACCCCGGCCTTGAGAAAGCTTTCAAGCAGACCCGAAACGCTCCTGCTCTCCTCCATGGCGTCGGGGCCGCTGCCCATTCCGTCGGAGAGGATTATATACAGGACACCCGTTTCCGAGCGGAAATACATCACGCTGTCGCCGCTGACCTGCTGACCCGCTTTCGCGGCGCAGGCGCTGCCCGCTATGGCCCGCAGAGGCTCCCTCTGGCTCAGATGAACGCCCCCCTCGACCTGCCGCGCCACAAGGGAGGTGCCCAGCATCCGCTCTATCTCCATAAGCGCGCCGGGCTCTGAGGGCAGGGCGCCGTCTATTTCCGCGTGGAGCCGCCCGGCGGCGTCGCTGAAAACGATTGCCCGTGCGTCGCTGCCCTGCTTTTTAAGATACCGGCTCAGCAGCTCCATGGCACGGCTGTCGTAGCTGAGTTCCTTTGAAAATTCCGCCGCCGTGTCCGAAAGTATCTGACCAAGCTCTCCGTACTGGCGGCACAAAAGCTCCTGCGAGCGCTGCTGACGCACCCGGCTGCGGCGGCGCTCCAGCAGGGCGGAGTACTCCGTGTTCACCGCCGCGCAGAAATCGGACATTTTTTCGCACCGGCTGGAGAAAAATTTGGGAAAATCCCCCGGCTTCACTTCCCCCGTGCTGCGCAGCCGGGCCGTTGCGTCGTTGCAGGCGTTCAGAGTGGCGGTATCCTCCTTGTTCCAGCAAATGCGCCGGTTTTGGCATTTGCGGCAGGTCTTGTCCGCCGCTGCCACGAAAACCAGGGAAATATCCTCGGTGTTGGCAGTCCGGTTTGCCGGGGACAGAGCATCGGAAAGGGTCTGCCCCAATCTTGAAAAGGCGTTGGCGGTGTCCCTGAGCCTGCGGGAGGCATTGCCCCGTATGTAAACGTCCTGATGACTCTCCGCACCCTTTGCCCCGGCGTTTTCAAGGGGCAGAAACCGGGTGTCGGCAGGCACGAAGCAGCTTAAAAACGCCCCCGCCGCGCACTCATAAAGTTCCGGCAGCGCCTGGGGTGATATACCGTTCCAAAGGGTGAGAGCCGCCATGCACACAAAACCCGCTACGGCGGACAGTATGCGCCCTTTACGGGCGAAAACTCCTCCCACAAGTCCTGCCAGGGCAAAAGCGGCGGTGAAAAAAATTCCCTCTCCCATGGCCGCGTCCATTGCCAGACCAAGGGAAATTCCCGCCGCCGCGCCGAAAAAGGGTGACACCCTGCGGGCGCAGTACAGCGTTCCCGCCGCCGCAAGGATATGTCCCAGAGACACGGGGCCGATGTATACTCTCTGTGCAGCGGTCAAAAAAGCGCCCAGCAGCAGCACCCGGCACAGCCGTACCCGCCCGCTGCTTAAATCCTCACCCGGCTCTTTCAGCGCCATGGGGAAAAGATATGAAAAACAGCCGATAAGCACCAACTCCAGTACCAGCAGCACCACCGCCTCCGGCTCCCAACCCTCCGCCGCGGTGTAGACCGTGCTCACGCAGGCCGCCATCACCGCCGCCAGCAGGGGAGGGAAGAAGGGTCGCTTCATAACAGGCAGGTCTTTTAATATGTACGCCGCCGCCATTACAAGCACCGCGCAGGCGGCGTATTTAAGTCCGCCGCCGAACAAAAGACAGCCTGCGATGACTCCCGCTGCGGCGGAAAAGCTAAGGCTTGTCCCGCCCAGAGCGGCAATGAATGCAAGAGCGAAGGGGCGGCATTGGTGAAAAACCGCTCCCGCGGACAAAACGAAGCCTCCCGCCGCCGCGGCGCAATGGCGCAAAACCAAATGCAGCTTTTCCCGGTTTTGAGTGTCCTCCGGCGCCTTTTCCACCGCCAGCCGCCGCCCGGAAAATTTCCCGTAAAGCTTCATAAAAAGCACCTCTTTTCTGCAGTGTGACAGGATTATACTCTGCCTGCCCCTTACAAAAAGGTCGGGAAATGGAACTCAGTGCAAAATTGTGGTCAAAAGCCAGAAAAATCCTGTAACCGCCGCGCCCCCAGCGGCAAACAGTGCCGCACTGAGGCGAAAAACAGGTTTTTTTCTGCTGCCGCGAAAATAATTTTCCGTGACCTGACGAGCCTCTGCCAGAACGTCACGGCGGGAAACGCCTCCTGCCACCGCGTCCTCTTTTACGATGAAAATGGCTTCCTCAAAAACCCGGCTGTCCGGCTCTTTGACCACAACGACCCTGCGGGTGACGCCCTTGACCATGGCTGAACCTCCTTTGGAAATATTCTGCCCGGATTTTAGCCTTTGCCGGGGCAAAATATACCTACCCGGCCCAGCGGTGGGTGCTGCCGGAGGAAAGAGTCTGACCCTTGGCGGCGAAAAGTTCCGACACGGTAACAAGCTCATATCCCTCGCCGATAAGCCAGGGTACAATCAACCGGCACCCCTGGGCGGAGGTCTCGAACATATCGTGCATTAAAATTATGCACCCGTCAAAGGCATTTTCCTGTACCGCCTGCAGGGATTTTTGCGGGTCCATGTGCATCCAGTCAAGGGTGTCGATGCACCATGTGACCACCGGATATCCGGCACTGAGCACATTTTCGTCAAACTCCCCGTAGGGCGGCCGCAGCAGATTGGCGGTGGTGCCCGTGGCGGCGAAAATAAGGTCGTTTGTGGAATCTATTTCCCACTGTATCTCCTCCGGCGTGAGGGTGGTAAGGTCGGTGTGGCTGTAGGTGTGGTTGCCGATTTCACAGCCTTCGTTTAAAATCTCCCGTGCCACGGCATACTGGTTTTCGGTCAGCCGGTAGCCGGAAAGAAAAAAGGTGGCCTTTGCGTCATACTGCCGTAAAATATCCAGAATTTGCAGCGTGTACTGTCCCGAGGGGCCGTCGTCGAAGGTCAGAGCCACCATGGGTTTTGAAGTCTCCTGCCGGGGCAGGTATTTTTCCGCAGGGGAATATTCCTCCGGTTCCGGCGCTATGTCTGCCGCTGCCCGCGCCGAGCAAAGAATCGCGATAACCACCGCGAAGCAAAGTAAAACCGCTCTTTTTTTCACACCGCCGCCTCCCGCAACATTTATTCATAAAATATCCCTTTTTTCTGCCGGTTCACTGTGGTATAATATTTTTTAATGTGAACAAAACGGCCCGGGCTTACTTTAGCTTGCCGCCGATGGGTATAAAAATGCGAAACAAATAATGCCTAATCCAAAAAGGAGCAGGAGAAAAATGAAACTTAGCGAGAAAATTTTCGGGACGCGCAGCTCCCGCGAAATCAAAAAAATCAACGACCTTGTTGATAAAATAATGAGCATGGAAGACGAGTACGCCGCCCTGTCCGACGCGGAGCTGAAGGCCAAGACCCCCCAGCTTAAGGCACGTCTTGAAAATGGCGAAACGCTTGACGATATCCTGCCCGAAGCCTTTGCCGCCATTCGCGAGGCCGACTGGCGTGTGCTTGGCATGCGCCCCTACCGTGTGCAGATAATCGGCGGCATCATCCTCCACCAGGGCCGAATCGCCGAAATGAAAACCGGCGAGGGCAAGACTCTTGTAGCCACCCTGCCCGCCTACCTTAACGCCCTTGGGGGAAAAGGTGTCCATATCGTCACCGTCAACGACTATCTGGCCCGCCGCGACAGTGAGTGGATGGGCAAGGCTCACCGTTTTATGGGTCTGAAGGTAGGTCTTATCGTTCACGGCCTGTCCTCCGATGAAAGACGCCAGGCTTACGCCGCCGACATCACCTACGGCACCAATAACGAGCTGGGCTTTGACTACCTGCGCGACAACATGGCCATTTACAAGCAGAATATGGTCCAGCGTGGTCACAGCTTCGCCATCGTGGACGAGGTTGACTCCATCCTCATTGACGAAGCCCGTACGCCTCTCATCATCTCCGGCAAGGGCGAAAGCTCCTCCGAGCTTTACAAGGCCGCCGACCGCTTTGTTGCGGGACTTAAAAAGATGGTTTTTGCCACCATCGACACCAAGGCTGATGAAACCGACGACCTTGAATGCGATTACGTTATCGACGAAAAGGCAAAAACCGCCACTCTGACCCAGCGGGGCATCAAAAAGGCGGAAAATGCCTTCGGCCTTGAAAATCTTTCCGACCCCGAAAACTCCACCATCGTCCACCACATTAACCAGGCCATGAAGGCCCGTGGCATCATGAAGCGAGATATTGATTATGTGGTGCGTGACGGGGAAGTTATCATCGTCGATGAATTTACCGGCCGCCTTATGTTCGGCCGCCGCTATAACGAGGGCCTGCACCAGGCCATCGAGGCCAAGGAAAACGTAACTGTGGCTCACGAAAGCAAGACCCTTGCCACCATTACTTTCCAGAATTTCTTCCGCCTCTATGACAAGCTCTCCGGCATGACCGGTACCGCCCTTACCGAGGAAGAAGAATTCGGCCACATCTACAATCTTGACGTTGTGGAGATACCCACCAACAAGCCACTGGCACGTATGGGTGACCCCGACGTGGTATACAAGACCGAGGCGGGCAAGCTTCGCGCCGTCATTTCCCAGATAAAAGAGTGCCACGCCAAGGGACAGCCCGTTCTGGTGGGTACCGTGTCCATTGAAAAGAGCGAACAGCTGTCCGCCCTTTTAAAGCGTGAAAAGATACCCCATGTTGTCCTCAACGCCAAGCACCACGAAAAGGAAGCGGAGATAGTCGCCCAGGCGGGCAAGCTGGGCGCCGTTACCATCGCCACCAACATGGCAGGCCGTGGCACCGACATCATGCTGGGCGGCAACGCCGAGTACATGGCCAAAAACGACCTGCGCCGCGCCGGTATGGAGGACGAACTCATCGCCGAGGCAACAGGCTATGCCGATACCGACAACACCGAAATTCTGGACGCCAGAGCTCAATTTGCCCAGGCCTACAAGGCTCACAGCGCCATTACCTCCGCCGAGGCGGAGAAAGTCCGCGCCGCAGGAGGACTTTTCATCATCGGCACCGAGCGCCACGACTCCCGCCGTATTGACAATCAGCTGCGCGGACGCGCCGGCCGTCAGGGCGACCCCGGCCAGACCCGCTTCTACCTGTCCATGGATGACGATATCATGCGCCTTTTCGGCGGCGACAGGCTGATGAACATTATGGAGACCCTGAAAATCGACGAGGACACCCCCATCGATGCCAAGATACTCTCCAACTCCATCGAAAACGCCCAGCACCGTGTTGAAAGCCGCAACTTCCAGTCCCGAAAGACTGTTCTGGAGTACGATGACGTAATGAACCTGCAGCGCAAGATAATCTATGAAGAGCGCCGCCGTGTTCTGGACGGAGAAAATATCCGCGACAATATCATTTCCATGATTCACAGCTCCATTGACGCCGCAGTCTCCCGCTTCACCGACGAAAACGGCAATATCGACAGAGCCGATTACGAGCGCGTGCGCCGCAGTTATGAAGGTCTTTTCCTGCGCCGTGACGAGCTGTACCTTACCGAATCCCAGGCCGCGGCCGCCACCCCCGCCGAAATGGCAGAAAAGCTTACAGAGCGCGCCATCGCGGTCTATGAGGAAAAAGAGCAGGTTCTTACCGAACCCATTATGCGCGAGGTTGAGCGCGTAATGCTCCTGCGCAGCGTTGACGAATACTGGATGGATCACATCGACGCCATGCACGAACTGCGCCAGGGCGTGTCCCTGCGCGGCTATGCCCAGACCGACCCCGTGGTTGAGTACAAGCGTGAAGGCTTTGAGATGTTCGACGAAATGAACAGAGCCATCCGCGAAGAAACCGTGCGCAGGGTTTACCTTGCCCGTGTTCAGCGTGGCGAGGAGGTCAAGCGCCAGGAGGTTGCCAAGGTCACCGGAGCTTCCGGCGCCACCGACGGCAGCGTAAAGCGCCAGCCGGTTAAAAACACCAACAAGGTAGGCCGCAACGACCCCTGTCCCTGCGGCAGCGGCAAAAAATATAAAAAATGCTGCGGCATGAATCAATGAGAAAAATAAAGCGACTGATACCGCTGCTGCTGGCGCTGGTGATGCTTCTGGCGCTGGCGGCCTGCGGGCAAAATACCGAAACGCCACCCACCGACGGCGTAACCGTCCCACCGGACGAAAATGTACCCGCCGACAGCGGCGTGCAGATTCCCGTGGAGGCCCCCCCGCCGGAAACGGGTCAGCTGTGCTTTGCCTATTTCCCGGCAGAGTCCCTCAATCCCTTCACCTGCGAGAACATCTACAACGAATCTTTGGTGAAACTGGTTTACGAAGGACTTTTTGCTCTGGACGGCGATTTCAACGCCCGGGCCGCCCTGTGCAGCAAGTGGACTACGGAGGACTCACTTACATGGGTTTTTGATATAAAGCCCGACGTTTATTTCCACAACGGACAGGCTCTCACCGCCGATGACGTGGTATATTCACTGAAGTACAGCGGCCTTATAAACGGCAGCATTTCAAAAACCGGCGATCTGCAGGTCACCGTTTCTCTGCGGCACCCCAACGAAAACCTGCCAAATCTGCTCACCTGTCCCATCGTGCCCTCCGGCGCGGCGGAGGAGGACAGACCCTCCGGCACGGGGCCCTTTAAGTACGTGGGTTACGGCGAATATACGAGCCTTGGTTCCTTTGCCGCGTGGCACGGCAGTGCCGATATGCCCCTGCGCATCGCTCTCTTCCCGGCAGAGCGCATCGCCGACGTTACCGACGCCTTCGGAGCAGGTAAGGTTTCGGCGGTCATCACCGGATACGGTGCCTATGAGGTAGGCTTCACCGTGGACTGCGACATCTGGGACTGTCCCACCACAATCATGCATTACATCGGCTTCAACTGCCACAAGGGACACTGCAGCGACGCCCGCCTGCGCTACGCGCTGCAGTTTGCTATTGACCGTGACGCCATCGCCATCGACTGTCTGGACACGTCCGCCGTTGAGGCCGTGGTGCCGGTAAACCCAATGAGCAGCCTTTATGATGAGGAACTCCACGGCAAATACTCCTTCTCACCGGAAAAATTCGCCGCCGCCATGGATGATATGTTCGGCGGTGACGTGAACGAAAACGGCTACTGGGATCTGAGCGGCTGGGATGTTGAGCTGGATATTGCCGTAAACGGCGAAAGCGGCGAAAAGGTCCGTGCCGCGGAAGAAATAGTTGCAACGCTGGACGAGCTGGGAATAAAATCCCACCTGTACGTAATGAGCTGGCAGGATTTCAATACCGCTCTTGAAAACCGCAGCTTCGATCTCTATTACGGCGAGGTGCGCCTGACTGACGACTTCTCCCTGATGGAAATTCTCGACGGCAGCCTTAACTACGGCAACTTTACTCTGGCGGACCAATGGGACGATTTTTACGAATACTTCTTCGCCCGGGCGCCTATCGTGTCCGTATGTTTTGAAAACCACAGCGTTCTCACCCGCAGGGGCGAGATAAACGGCGTGTCCCCCGTACAGGGAAATATATACAACGACATTGAAAAATGGGAATTTAACTGAAAGGAAGTAACACTATGATCGCTCTCGGATGTGACCACGGCGGATACCCCCTTATGAAAGAAATCATTGCCCACCTTGAAAGCCGTGGACTTGAGTATAAAAATTTCGGCACTTTCAGCGAAGAAAGCTGCGACTATCCCATCTTTGGCGAGGCCGCTGCCCGTGCAGTTGCCGATGGCAGCTGCGACAGAGGCATTCTGGTCTGCGGTACCGGCATCGGCATCTCCATCAGCGCCAATAAAGTAAAGGGTATTCGCTGCGCCCTGTGCGGCGACTGCTTCTCCGCCGAGATGACCCGCCGCCACAACGACGCCAATATGATCGCTCTGGGCGCCCGCGTTGTGGGCGCCGGCCTTGCGCTGAAAATTGTGGACGCATTCCTTGATACCCCCTTTGAGGGCGGCAGACACGAGCGCCGCGTCAACATGCTTATGGAGATCGAAAACAAGTGAACATTCTCATTTCCGGCGGCTCCGGCGGCATCGGAAAGGCCGCCGCAGAGCTGTTTGTAAAAAAGGGCCACCACGTGGCCTATACATACTTCACCTCCAAGCCCTCCGCCCCCGGTCTGGCTGTGCGCTGTGACGTGCGTGACTTTGCTCAGGTGGAAAATTTCGTGCGCACCGCCCGTGAGGAGTACGGCGAGGCCGACGCGGTAATATGCAGCGCCGGCGTGGCCTTTCAGGGTCTTTACACCCACACACCCTACGAGGAGTTTCGCCGGGTGATGGATACAAATTTTGAGGGTACATACAACCTCTGCAGGGCAGTCGCTCCCGACCTTATTTCCAAAAAGAGCGGTTCCATCGTCACCATGGGCTCCATCTGGGGTATGGCCGGCGGCTCCTGCGAGAGCATCTACTCCGCTTCCAAGGGCGCGGTAATCGCCTTTACCAAGGCCATCGCCAAGGAGCTTGCCCCCAGCGGAATCAGGGTAAACTGCCTTGCTCCCGGAGCCATTGACACAGCCATGACCCGCTCAATTGCACCGGCAGACATGCAGTCTTTCGTCGACGAGACCCCTATGGAGCGTATGGGCACCGTGGAGGAGATGGCGGACTGGCTGTACTTCATCACCTGCGTGGACAGCTTCTCCACCGGGCAGGTGTTTTCTCCAAACGGCGGTGTTGTTATTTAAAAAATCTTAATAAACCGCCCCTTGACAGGGGCGGTTTGTTCATGCTATAAGTGTACTATACGAACTAATACAGTTAGAACACGGAGGTGCGTGTCATAATACAGCTTGATTACAGAGACGCCCGTCCCATTTACGTCCAGATAAAGGACGGCGTAAAACGAATGATAGCAACGGGAGCCCTTGCTCCCGGAGAAAGGCTGCCGGGCATCCGGGAGCTTGCGGCGAACCTGTCCATAAATCCCAATACCATCGCCAGAGCATACAAGGAACTGGAGCAGGAGGGGTATATCTATTCCGTGGGCGGCAAGGGGTCTTTCGTATCCCAGGAAACCACCGCCGCCGATGCCCAGAAAGAACAGGCAATGCAGCGCTTTGACAGCGCGGCAAGGGAACTTCTGTCCCTTGGCGTGGACGTGGAGGAACTTATAAGGAGGCTGGAAAAATGATTGAAGTAAAAGGCCTTACCAAAAGGTTTGATAATTTTACCGCTCTTGAGGCGGCAAGCTTCACCGCCGAGCCCGGACGGGTCTGCGGTATCGTGGGGCCCAACGGCGCCGGCAAAACCACTCTAATAAAGCACCTTGTGGGCGTGTACCGCCCCGATGAAGGCAGCGTTCTGCTGGACGGTGCGCCCATTTTCGAAAATCCCGCCGCCAAGGCCCGCATCGGATACATACCCGATGACCGCTTCTTTTTCACCAAGGCGGGAATAGGCGAGATGATGCGCCAGTACCGCTCCTTCTATCCCGGTTTCAGTCAGGAAAAATTCGACTCCCTGCGGCAGGTTTTCAATCTGGACGAAAAGCAGCCCCTGCGCAAATTTTCCAAGGGTATGCAGAAGCAGGCGGCCTTCTGGCTGACCATGGCCTGCCGCCCGGATATCTACGTTCTTGACGAACCCGTGGACGGACTTGACCCGGTGATGCGCCGTGCCATCTGGGGACTTATAATGGGCGAGGTTGCCGAGCGCAATGTTACCGTTCTGGTTTCCAGCCACAACCTGCGCGAGCTGGAGGACGTCTGCGACAAGGTATGCATAATGGATAAAGGCCGCATCGTTATCGAACACAGCCTTGAGGATCTGCAGGCCAACACCGTGAAGGTTCAGACCGTTCTGCCTCAGGGCGCGGAGTTACCGGCGGAGCTGAAGGTGCTCAGCCGCAGCTTGATGGGGCGGGTTACCACCCTCATTCTGCGCTGCAGCGCGGCGGAGGCCAAAAACCGCCTGTCCACTCTGAATCCCATACTGCTGGACGTTCTGCCTCTGACCCTTGAGGAGATTTTCATTTACGAGCTGGGAGGTGAAAGTGATGAAAGCAAAAAAGTGGTTTAACAAGGCAGTATGCTTTAAAAACATCGGCCGCTTCTGGCCCATCTGGTGCATCTATCTGGCTGTCTGGGTATTCGCTCTGCCGGTGAATATAGGCAACCATCTGAAACAGCGCCTGGTTCTGAGCTTCTATGAAGGCCCCGTGGACTACCTGTTCGTAAAAAAGCTTCTTGAGCTTCAGATTCCCGCCGTTTTCATCACCTTTTTCTTCTGCGCCTTTATGGCGATGGCTGTGTTTTACTACCTTTACCGCGCTCCCAGCGTGGCCTACTACCACAGCCTGCCCATACGCAGGGAGGGTCTGTTCCTTTCTAACTGGCTGTCGGGCATCATCGTTTTCCTTGGCTGCAATCTTATCATCTTCATCGCGGGTCTTGCCGTTGGCGCCCGATGGGACATAAACGTCCTGCCTGCCATGGGATTCTGGCTGCTGAGCACCAACGCAATGTGCATCTGGTTTTACTCCTTTGCCTGCTTCTGCGCCCAGTTTACGGGCCACATCGTTGCCCTGCCGGTGTTTTACGGAATACTGTCCGTTCTGCCCATGGCGGTCTACGGCATCATCGCCTTTCTTTTTGAGCAGTCCGTTTACGGCATTACCGGAATAGGCAGCGGCGCCATATTCAACGTCATCCTTGCCATATCGCCTCCGGTGCTGATGTGCCTGAGAGCCCCCGGGACCGGATATTTAAGCGACACAAAATACGAGCTTATGGGCCAGTGGGACAGCATATCATACTGTGTTTTGTACTTTGTGCTTATTATTGCTGCGGCGGTCGTGTTTGCAGTTCTGGCGGTACTGGTTTACCGCCGCCGCCACAGCGAGGGCGCAGGAGACATCGTTACCGTAAAGCCCGTAAGACCCATATTCAAATTCGGCCTGGCCTTCTGCGCCGCCCTTTGCTCCGGCCTGCTTATCGAACGAAGCTCCACCGGCGGCGGGGATTTCAAAGCCGTCACCTTCGCCATCGCCATGATAATCGGCGGCCTTGTGTTCTACTTCGTGGCCGATATGCTTCTTAACAAGAGCTTCAAGGTGTTTGCCGGCAGGAATTTTGCAAAATGGGGCATTTTCGCGGCGATAATGCTGGTTATTTTCAGCGTGGGACACTCCACCGGCTACGGCGTGGAAAACCGCATTCCCCCGGCAAACCGCGTTTCCGAGGCCAGCGTAAGCTTCAACGGCGGCAACACCCAACGCCTTCTGGGAGTAAACTACGCCACCTCCGTTGCCGACACCCCGGAGGAGATAGAACTTATCCGCGCTCTCCACGCCGAAATTCTGGATGAAAAGGAGCTTTCTCTGGATGAGGCCTACGGTGACCTTACTGTGTCCGACAAGGCGATTCTTACCGATTACAGCGTCATCGATGTGGAGCGCCACACGGTGCATATAAGCTACGTTCTGAAAAACGGAGCCTACCTTGACCGAAGCTATGCCGTATACGTCAGCCGTGAGCGTATGGAAGAACCCTCCACCGCCGCCGGCGCGCTGAATATTATTGCCGAAAAGCCGGAAATGACTGTTTCCAACAAGCTTGACCGCTCGGAGGAGCACATCCTTAAATATGTTTTCGTCAGCCAGGATGTAAATACTTACAGCTATATTTCCAAGCTTACCGGCAAGGTGCCCCAGGATGCGGGCTACAGCGTTTCCGGCGTTTACATTGAAAACGCCCGGGCGCAAAGCATCGTGGAGGCCATGGAAAAGGATATCGAACTTGGATATCTCCGCGCCCCCGTGCTCCTTGCCGATGAGGAGTTCTACGCCGGCATGACGAACGTTCTCGTGGAAGTCTGCTTTGAGTACGAGGAAGATTACAGCTACAGCAAGGAAGTCGGGCCCGATTACGAAGGCAAAACCGTGGCGGCGTCGTACTTTGAGGAGATGTATATCCCCGTCACCGCCGTGAACACTCTTGCCGCCCTTGAAGCGGCGGGCGCTCTTGACGGCGTGCTGCTTACCACCTTTGCCGAAATGTCCGCCGTTTTGGACGGCTGAAGGGAGAACGCGTATGATACCGGTAATTCTGCCCCTTATATCCGTGGCGCTGCCGATTTTTGTGCTGGTGCGTCTGGATAAAAGACCTGTGAAAAACGCCTTTCTTTACAGCGTTTTGAGCTTTGCCTGCACCTTCGGCGCGCTTTGCATGGAAGTTTTCGGCATACGCAGCCGTGCTCTTTCCGGGGATTTCGGCGGCATTGAGGATACTGTCAGTGCGGTGCTGCTTATCTGCATCGGCCTGTCGATTATAGCGGTTGTGCTGAATCTGGTGTCCCTTGCGGCATACTACGGAGAACGGTCTGAGACCGCCGCCGAAGCGGTGTGAAAAACACAAAAAGAGAGCTGCGTTTGCAGCTCTCTTCATTTTTTACAAAAAGTTAATTACAAATCGCCGTTTAGGTGTATAATCATATTATGAAGAAATTTAAGCATGGGGAGGTATTTTTATGCCCAAAACCGTACTTATCATCGAAGACGACAAAAACATAGCCGAACTTCTGCGCCTGTACCTTGAAAAGGAAGGCTTTGAGACCGCCGTGGCAAACGACGGCGGCGCCGGTTTGCGCGTATTTAAGGAAAAGGAGCCAAACCTTGTAATCCTTGACGTTATGATGCCTGTGCTGGACGGCTGGAGCGTGCTGAAAGAGATTCGTTCCGAATCCAACACCCCCGTTATCATGCTCACCGCCAAGGGTGAGACCATGGACAAGGTTTCCGGCCTTGACCTGGGCGCCGACGATTACATCGTAAAGCCATTTGAAATGAAAGAGGTACTGGCGCGCATAAACGCCGTACTGCGCCGGTACGAGCCTGCGGAGGAAAAACCCCGCCGTCTGGAGTTTGACAAACTCATCATCGACCTTGACAGCTTTGAGCTTCTGGTGGACGGCGTAAAGGTTGACACCCCGCCGAAAGAAATGGAGCTTCTTTTCCATCTGGCATCCACTCCCGGCAGGGTTTACACCCGCAATCAGCTCCTTGACGAGGTCTGGGGCTTTGACTACTTCGGCGACAGCCGCACCGTTGACGTGCACATCAAGCGCCTTCGCGAAAAGCTTGAGGGCAAGAGTGAAAAATGGAATCTGAAAACCGTCTGGGGAGTGGGATACAAGTTTGAGCTTCTCTAAAAAAGAGAGGCGGAAAAGACCTCTTCGCTCAATGTTTTCCAGCCAGTTCACGGTCATTTCACTGCCCGTTCTGGTGTGCCTGCTGGTACTGGCCATAGGCTTTGGCTCTTTCAGCTACACCTACCTTGTCCGCTTCAGCCGTGACACCGTGTCACAGGCCGCCGAGGCCACGGCGGAGCTGACTGCCGCCTACGCCGACGCGGGCAGGCTTGAGGACAACTGGGACCTGCGAATGGCTCTTTCCATTTCCGCCAACGTTTCCGACAACCACATAATGATATGCGATCCCGACGGCAGGGTGGCGCTGTGCTCAGACAAGGAGTTCCGGTGCCGCCATATCGGTATGCGCATCAATGCCCAGACTCTGGAGGAAAGCCGTGCAAGCGGCGAATTCTCCGGCATCGGCGTTCTGGAAGATATGTACGAGGAAGCCAGATACATAACCGTCCGGCCAGTTGAGGGCAGAAACGGCCAGGTGGACGCCTACGTTATCGTCACCACCGGCGCCGGCGCCCTTATGTCGCTGATGCAGCGCTCCTATACCATATTCATACTTACCGCGGCTCTGGCTCTGGTAATCGCCATGGTGGCAAGCTTCATTTTCGCCCGCCGTCAGACCCGCGCCATCGGCAGCGTCGTCCGGGCAACACACAGATTTTCCCGGGGCGACCTTAAAAGCCGCGTAAACGTTGAAAGCCGCATCGCCGAGATAAATGAGCTGGAGACCACCTTCAACTCAATGGCCGACGCCCTTGAAACCACCGAGATTCAGCGCCGCGACTTCGTTTCAAACGTCTCCCACGACCTTAAAACTCCCATGAGTGTCATCGGCGGTTATGTGGACGGCATTCTGGACGGCACAATCCCTCCCGAAAGACAGGAGGAGAGCCTGCGCACGGTATCGGGGGAGGTAAAACGCCTTACCAACATGGTGCGCAGTATGCTTGAGATAAGCCGCCTGCAGGCTCAGATGGCCGAGATGCAGGACGCCCGCGTTGTTGCCATGGAAAGCTTTGATATTACAGAGCTGCTGGCTCTGGCTCTTTTGAGCAACGAGCAGCGTATTGAAAGCAAGAATCTGGACGTGGAAGCAGACTTCGGCGACAGAGCGGTTATGACCCTTGGAATAAAGGAGCGCATTTCTCAGGTGGTCTATAACCTTATTGACAACGCCATAAAGTTTGCCGACCCCGGCTCCGCAATAGGCCTGTCGGTGAAAACCGGCGGTCAGAAGGCATATATCACCGTGCGAAACTGCGGCCCCGACATCCAGACAGAAGATATGCCGAAGCTTTTTGAGCGTTTCTACAAGGGGGATTTTTCCCGCAACGCCGATACCGCCAGTTCCGGTCTTGGACTTTACATAGTAAAGACCGTTCTGGACGCCCACAATGAAAATATCACCGTAAAAAGCGAAAACGGTGTGACGGAATTCACCTTCACGCTGCAGCTGGAAAAATAAGTGCAAATTAAAAAAATCTTCATATTTCTTTCATAATGTGTTCACCCAAAAGGAAGGCTTATCGATTACAATATAATCAGACGAAGAGCTGATGCACAGCCAGCGGCAGACCGTTCTCTTTCATCCTTCCTCTCCTCACAAACACTTCCTGACACATATTCTGCTGCCGGCTGAAACCTTTCCTTTTCTCTCTTTTCTTTGATGGTACAGAGCCGCCCGGAAGGGCGGCTCTGTATTTCTGTAAAACAAAAAGGCGGCCGTAAGGCCACCTTGATTTTTTATATAAGTCCTTTAAGCTTGAGAGCCTGCAGTTTTTTGTCCTCCGCGCCGAAAAAGCTGCTTCCGGCAACAAGAACGTCCGCGCCGGCGTCCATGCACTGCCTGGCGGTAACGGGGTTTACGCCGCCGTCAACTTCCAGCATGCATTTAAGACCGCGACGGTCTATTTCCCGGCGCAGCAGCTCCACCTTGGGCAGCATATCCGCCATGAAGCTCTGCCCGCCGAAACCGGGTTCAACGGTCATTACCAGCGCCAGGTCGATGCTGTCCAGAATGGGCAGCAGCTCCTCCGCGGGAGTACCGGGCTTGATACTGACTCCGGCAAGGGCGCCTGCGGCGTGAATGGTCTCGATGGATTTTTTCACGTCCTCGGGACTTTCCGCCTCCAGATGGATGGTTACAAGGTCGTTGCCGGCCTTGACAAAGCGCTCCACATAGCGCAGGGGGCGGTCAATCATCAGATGCACGTCAAGGAAAAGGTCGGTTATTTTTCTGATGGCGGCGGTGACGGGAATGCCGATGGTGATGTTGGGAACAAAAATGCCGTCCATAACATCGATGTGGACGAACTCGGCTCCCGCGTCCTTGACCAGATGTATGTCCCGCTCAAGGTTTACGAAATCAGCGCTGAGAATGGAAGGCGCCAGCTTAACCATAAAAAAACACGCTCCGTAACAGTAGGATTTTCCGGGGCATAGTATTTCACAGAGCGTCGCCGCCGGGCGGCAGGAATCCCCACCCAAGCGGTGCGCGCCGGCGCTCTTTGAAATAGCCCCCGGGGCTGCCCGCCCCGGGGGCGGACGTATTACCTACATATTATTTCACCCGCCGTCCAAAGTCAACAAAAAAGCCGGCCAAAGGCCGGCTTTTTATTTTATTCAACTGGGGATACGTTTGAAAATACCGCTATGCCGCCGCTGACGGTAAACAGGGGAGAGAGGGTGACCGTGCCGCCCATACCGCCGAACTGACCCTGGGGCCTGTCCTCCGGGTCGAAACCCTCGGGCAGATTTTCCGGGTCAAAATCTTCCGGCATCTGACCGGGAGCAAATCCCTCGGGAGGCTCAAATCCTTCCGGAGGCTCGATGCCATCGGGCATTTCCGGACGCTCTCCGGCACCGCTGTGCCTGCCCTCCGCGCCATGGTTTTCGACGGGGATCCACTCAATTTTGGAAATGTCGAAATCCTCCGAAAGCACCGGCTCTTTCGGGCCGCCGGGGACCATGCCGCCCGGAGCTCCCGCCACGCTGGGCGCGCCCTGATACTGTATAAGTCCCTGCCAGAGGGTGTAGTTTCCGTCTGTTATATCGGGAGAGGAAAACACCAGCACGGAGAAGTCGTTTTCCGGTGTGAAGCTTAAAACCTGGCTGCCGTTTTCGTCTTTCAGGGTGAATTCCTCACCGGCGCGCCGGCTTTGAGAAAAGGTGAATACAAGCCCGTTCTGACCGCCCGTTTCGATAATGTCCAGCATATTTCCCGCAGCCATAACGGTGCCGCCCAGAATGTGGATACCCATGTCGGAGTCTATTCCCGCGTCCTGACTGAAAGAGCAGGCCTGGGAAATTACCTCGCCGCCGTTTATGACCAGCCAGCCGTTGGAGTCTATGCCGTCGCCCTCGCCGGTGGAGCCGTTTACAAGAATGTTCAGCTCGCCGCCGTTCAGGGTGGTGACGGATACCCCGTCCTCGTTGGTGTTTATGCCGTCGTTGCCGGAAGTAATGTTGATGATGCCGCCGTTTACGGTCAGATGCAGTTCGCTGCCCAGCCCCTCGTTTTCGGCGTTGATGTTCAGAATGCCGTCGCCCTTTTCGCCTCCGTCAATGTTCATGGACATTTTGGAGTAAACCGCACCGTCATATTTGTGAAGCTTCTTGCTGTCGATGACTTCCGTGCCGTCGTCACTTAGCTCCACAGACTTGTAAATTCGGGCCACGTAGGAGCCGCTTACAGTGTTTTCCGTACCGTCGGCTATGATAATGTTTGCGCCGGCGGCGGAGGTGTCCACCAGATGGGAGGCGCTGTCGGCGTCGGTACTGCCGCACTCGTAAACGTTATAGAAAATAATGCCCGGAGCCACGGTGCAGGTGATGTCCGCCCCGTTTAAAATCAGATTGACCACGGCGGAGGGGTCGTTTTCGGCGTTTTCTCCAAGGTCAACGGCTATCTGACCGGCGGAGATGGAGCCGCTGAGAGTGTATGTGCCGGGCTTGGTGATGTGCACCACGGTGTGAGCATCTGCCTCGGCCTGAGAGTGTTCATCCTCCGGGCCGCCCTCGCCGAAGGTGAAATCCCTGCCCTGAGGATAGAAAACTATATCATTTGCCGTATAAACGGCCTTTTCGCTGTCGTTGGAGGCAGTTTCGCCGTTGACGGTTATTCCGTTGTCGGAAAGAACGATGTCAATACCGTGCATAGCGGCGGCAGAGTCCCGCTTGTCATCGTTATAATCTTTACCGGGGCCGGTGCAGCCGGCGATGAGTCCGAGAATTACTGCGCTGCACAAAATAACGGCAACTATGCGTTTCATTCGGTTACCTCCTTATGCTTGATAACGATATAATATTCCACAAAAATGAACATTGCTTTGGATTTTTGTGAACAAGAGGTAAATTAAGGGCCGTTTCTTATGAAACGGCCCAATCATTATGGAATTTTTACACCGCGGCCATACCCGCAGCCAGAGCCTTTACGTTAAGGTCGGCAAAGGCAGGCTTTACGTTGCCCCGGATTATGCGCTCCCAGTCGATGTGCTCAAGACCCATGGCCTTGACGATGGTGCCCAGAAGCACGATGTTCATTACTCTTGCGCTGCCCAGTTCCTCCGCGATGCCCGCCGCGTCGATGCAGGTCACATCCGCGGCCTTTTTAAGGGTGGGGAGGATGTCATCGGGATAAACCGCCGCGCCGGTGATGACGGGCATGGAGGGGATTTTAAAGTCGTTGACAACAACTTTTCCGCCGGGTTTGAGGTACTCAAGCCAGCGCAGAGCCTCCATCAGCTCGAAACTGACCAGCATATCCGCGCCGCCCAGTTCGATAACGGGGGAGCATACGCTCTCGCCGTAGCGTACCTGAGAGGATACGCTGCCGCCCCGCTGGCTCATGCCGTGGATTTCGCTCATTTTCACGTCGTAGCCCGCTTCCAGCAGACCAAGGGTAAGGAGCTTGCTGGCAAGGATGGTGCCCTGACCGCCCACGCCTACCAGAAGTACGCTTTTTACACTCATCATGCATTCTCCTTTCCGATGGCGTCCTTGGGACAAAGCTGGCTGCACACGCCGCAGCCCAGACAGCCGCTGCGGTCAATGACGGCGCGCCACTTGCCGGTGTCGAAGGACAGGCTGGGACAGCCGGCCTTCATGCACAGCTTGCAGCCGATGCACTTGCTCTGGTCCACGGCGTACTTTTCGGTAAAGGCTCCGGGGAACTCGCTCTTGTCCTCGGCGGAGAACTTTTTAAGGGCGCAGGGCCAGCGGGTGATGATGACGCTGGGCTCATCAAGGGGAATAAACTCGTCCAGCACGGCCTTTACTTCCGCCAGATTGTTGGGGTCGACGGTGCGCACGTGCTTTATGCCGAAAGCTCTTGCCACATCTTCGATGTTAACCGCATAGGCGCTTTCGCCATTTACGGTGTAGCCGGAGCCGGGGTTTTCCTGATGGCCGGTCATGCCGGTGATGCGGTTGTCAAGGATGACATTTACCGCGCTGCCGCCGTTGTAGGCAGAATTGAGCAGGGAATTTATACCCGTGTGGAAGAAGGTGCTGTCGCCCAGCAGGGACACGACTTTCAGGTTGGAGCCCTCCCTGTCCAGCAGCTTCGCCGCGCCGTGACCCATGGAAAGGCTTGCACCCATGCAGATAACCGCGTCAAGTGCGTTGAAGGGAGCGCTGGCGCCAAGGGTGTAGCAGCCGATGTCGCCGGTGACCATAACGTCCTTGCGGCGGCCCAGTTCATAGAAAAATCCTCTGTGTGGGCAGCCGGAGCACAGTGCGGGAGGACGGGGGGCAACCTTGCTCTTGTCATAGCTGACACCGGGCAGGCTTTCGCCAAAGACCGCCTTGCGGATAACGTCGGGGGTCATCTCACCGGTGTAGGGGAAGCTGTCCTTGCCAATGGGTTTTATGCCCAGAGTTTTTACAAAGTCCTCAAGATAGGGGTCGTTTTCCTCGATTATGTAAACCTTGTCCATCTTGTTGCAGAAGTCGGAAACAAGCTTTTTGGGCAGGGGATTGGTCAGACCCAGTTTCAGATAGGAAACGCTTTCGCCGAAGACCTCGCGGGCATAGTGGAAGCAGCCGCCGGAGACGATAACGCCGGTGGAGCCTTCATTGTAAACGGCAAAGTTGAGAGGGGTGCTTTCGGAAAGCTCCGCCAGAGCGGCAAACTGCTCCTCTTTCTTTACACGCAGCTTTCTGGAAACGGCGGGAACGCAGACATATTTGCCGCCCTGACGCTTGTACTCCGCCAGAGGCTTCTCACTGCGCTCGCCCAGCTCCACCACGCTCTTGCTGTGGCAGACACGGGTGGTCATGCGAAGGAGCACGGGGGTGTCGTACCGCTCGCTGAGCTCAAAGGCGTACTTGGTCATTTCAAGACACTCGCCGCTGTCGGCGGGCTCCAGCATGGGCAGCTTGGCGGCCTTGGCGTAGTTTCGGCTGTCCTGCTCGTTCTGGGAACTGAACATGCCCGGCTCGTCCGCCACAACCACCACCAGACCCGCGTTGGAGCCGGTGTAGGAAACGGTGAAAAGGGGGTCGGCGGCTACGTTGAGACCCACGTGCTTCATGGAGGATATGGCGCGGCCGCCAGCCAGAGAGGCTCCGATGGCGGTTTCCAGAGCCACCTTCTCGTTGGAGGACCATTCGGAAATGACCTCGGGAAAGGCGCTTAAATTTTCAAGGATTTCGGTACTGGGCGTGCCGGGGTAGGCGGCGGCGAGCTTTACGCCCGCTTCCCACGCGCCGCGGGCAACGGCCTCGTCGCCGGTGATAAGCTTTTTCATTGGATTCCCTCCGGAAAAATTGCATTTCATTAATTATATAAAAAAGCCCGCATTCTTTCAACAGTTTTTTACCCGGGTGTTTTGGGGAAATGTTGACAGGGACGGCGGCGGAGTATATATTTTTATAAAAACCCCTTGGGAGGAACCAATGATAAACGAAAAAATGCTTGCCCTGGGCGAAAGCCGCTCCGCCATCAGGGAGATTTTTGAATACGGCAGAAAGCGCGCCGGAGAAATCGGCGCGGAAAATGTATTTGATTTCAGCCTGGGAAACCCCAGTGTGCCTGCCCCCGAAAAGGTCAACGAGACCATCGCAGAGCTTGTAAAGACCCTGGACAGCGTGGCGCTGCACGGCTATACCTCCGCCCCCGGCGATATGGCCGCCCGTGCTGCCGCCGCCGCTCAGGAAAGTCTCCGGGCGGGATACGATATACCTGCCGGATGCATATACATGACCTGCGGCGCCGCCGCTTCTCTTACCATTACCCTCAATGCTCTTATAAATCCCGGTGATGAGGTTGTGGTCCTGGCGCCCTTTTTTCCGGAGTACCGGGTCTTTGCGGAAACCGCCGGGGCAAAGCTGGTCACAGTGCCCCCCGAGGGAAAATCCATGCAGCCGGACATGGAAAAATTCGCCGCCGCCATCGGCGAAAATACCAAGGCCGTCATCGTAAACTCCCCCAACAATCCCTCCGGCGCAATTTTGAGCGCCGATACCCTGCGCGCCATGGCAGCCGTGCTGGAGGAAAAGAGCGCCCAAAAGGGAAGCCCTGTTTATCTCATCGCCGACGAACCCTATCGGGAGCTGGTCTACGGTGATGCCCGGGTGCCCTTCCTGCCCGGTATATATAAAAATTCCATCGTCTGCTACTCTTACAGCAAATCCCTGTCCCTGCCCGGTGAGCGTATCGGATACATCATGGTACCTCCCTGTGCGGAAAACGCCGGAAAGCTTTTCGCCGCGGTCTGCGGCGCGGGCCGCGCCCTTGGCTATGTATGCGCCCCCAGCCTTATGCAGAAGGTTGCCGCCCATTGCGCCGGTGAGCGCCCCGATGTGGACGCCTACCGCAAAAACCGGGATATAATTTACGGCGCTCTTACCGAAATGGGATTTGACTGCGTCAGTCCCGACGGAGCCTTTTATCTTTTCGTGAAATCTCCCGGGGAAAGCGCCGCCGCTTTCTGCGAAAAGGCAAAGGAGTTTGAAATTCTTCTTGTACCCTCGGACAGCTTCGGCGTGGGGGGTTATGTGCGCCTTTCCTACTGCGTGGCGGAGCAGACCATACGGGGCGCCCTGCCCGGTTTTGAAAAACTGGCAGCCCACTACGGCCTTAAATAAACAAAAAAGCCACCCTGACGGGTGGCTTTTGATTTACAGTTACGCCTGAATATCGGTTTCGATGATGTAGGTTGCCGCCACGCGGTTGGTGGCGCGGGTCATACATGCGCTGTGGCTGTCCATGTAAACGTCTATTTTGTTGCCCTTTATGGCGCCGCCCCGGTCCTCAACCGTTCTCAGACCCAGTCCGTCGATGTATACCACGGTACCGAACTCATATTCGCCGCTCATGGCGATGGTGCGGCCCTGCTGAGCCACGGTGCCGCTGGCGGTGACGGGGTTTGCCATATTGCTGTAAATGCCGCAGCAGGCGGGGCAGGGGCAGTATCCGGTAAGCTTGAAGTCGCCTTCATAGTGAACTTTGACGGCGTAAAGGTCGTATCCCTCAAAGGCTTCGCGGATCTCCTGCTGATACAGGGCAAGAGTTTCAACCGCGTCAAGGGATCTTACGCCGGCATTGATAAACTGTGCGTACTGGGCGCTTTCGGCGGTGATGCTGCTGCGCTCGATAAGGGTGCGGGAGTATTTTACGTTTTCGCAGATTTCGTTTCTGCGTTCAATCAGCTCGCTCATAATATCCAGAGCCCGGCCCACGGTGCAGCCCCGGCTGGCCCACTCCATTGCGGTGGTTCCCTCAACGGCGGCGGTGATCAGATCAAACTGTCTGGCAGCCAGAGTCAGTTCGTCCAGCGCCTGGGCTGTGTCCTCCGCCTGAGCGCGGATAATGGCGACTGTATCAATATCCCAGGCGGCGCGAACTCTGCCTTCAGAGATCACGACCGCGTCGTCGGCAGGGGCTTCGGGGCTGTCGTTAACAGCGCCGGCAGCCAGGGCCATAGGTCCGCAAAGTACCATGGCCAGTGCCGCGAGCAGAGGGATAAATTTACGCTTGTGCTTATGCATAGATCCTCCAGTTCTTAATTTGTTACGATTGTAACCATTTTGTAACTGCCGCGCAATTCTAACACTTTGAACATACAATGTCAAGTTTTTATGTGAGAAAATGCCAAAAACGGCCCTTTTGGCACAAAAATTCACCGATTTTTCACATAAAAACGGACTTTATTTCCCACTTTTGCCAAAATCACCTCCCGGTTGAGTGCAGAATGTTAATTTTTTTAAATGTGTCATAAAACTATGGAAAAATAACTTTAAAAATTGTATAATAATACTATTATTCAAAAATTTAGGCAAGGAGGACAACGGATGACCCTTACCAACAATAAAAAACTGCTCGCATGGGTTGATGAGGTGGCGAAGCTGACCACCCCCAAAAACATCATCTGGATTGACGGCAGCGAGGAACTTTACGAAAAACTGCGCCGCGAAGCTGTTGAAAGCGGTGAAATGATACGCCTCAACGAGGAGAAATATCCCAACTGCTACCTCCACCGCAGTGCCCTTAATGACGTTGCCCGCGTGGAAGGCAGAACCTTTATCTGCTCTCCCACCAAAGAGGAGGCCGGCCCCACCAACAACTGGATGGACCCGGAGGAGATGAAGGCCCTGCTGCGCCCCCTGTATGAGGGTTCCATGGCCGGCAAGGATATGTATGTCATTCCTTACAGCATGGGTGTTGTGGGCAGTCCCTTTGCCAAGTACGGCGTGGAGATAACCGACTCCATCTACGTTGTGCTCAGCATGAACATCATGACCCGCGTGGGCAAGGAAGTCCTTGACGCAATCGGCGAGGAGGGCGACTTTGTAAAGGGCCTGCACGCCAAGAGCGAGCTTAGCGAGGAAGGCCGTTACATAGTTCATTTCCCCCACGAAAATACCATTATGAGCATCAACTCCGGCTACGGCGGAAACGTTCTGCTGGGCAAAAAGTGCTTTGCCCTGCGTATCGCATCCTGCCTTGGCCGTGACGAGGGCTGGATGGCTGAGCATATGCTCATTCTCGGTGTTACCAACCCCGAGGGTGAGACCAAATATCTGGCCGCCGCCTTCCCCTCCGCCTGCGGCAAGACCAACCTTGCCATGCTGGTACCTCCCGAAGGCTACCGCGAAAAGGGCTGGAAGGTCTGGTGCGTGGGTGATGACATCGCCTGGCTGCGCCCCGGCCCCGACGGCAGGCTCTACGCCCAGAATCCGGAGTACGGTTTCTTCGGCGTGGCTCCCGGCACCAACATGAAATCCAATCCCAACGCACTTCTGTCCTCCAGAAAGGACAGCATTTTCACCAACGTTGTTCACGACCTTGAAAATAACACCCCCTGGTGGGAGGGTCTGGATAAAAATCCCCCTGCCAACGCTCTTAACTGGAAGGGCGAGAAGTGGGACGCTTCCGCCGGAGAGAAGGGTGCTCACCCCAACAGCCGTTTCACCGCTCCTGCCGCAAACTGTCCCTGCCTTTCCGACAAGTACGAAGACCCCCAGGGTGTGCCCATCTCCGCCATCGTATTCGGCGGCAGACGTGCAAAGACCGCTCCTCTGGTCTACCAGTCCCGCAGCTGGAGCCACGGCGTTTTCGTGGGCAGCATAATGGGCTCTGAAACCACCGCCGCCGCTGCCGGCGCCGTTGGCGTACTGCGCCGCGACCCCATGGCCATGCTGCCCTTCTGCGGCTACAATATGGCCGATTACTGGCAGCACTGGCTGGATATGGAGGATAAAGTTCCCAACCTTCCCAAAATATTCAACGTCAACTGGTTCCGTACCGATGACGAGGGCAAGTTCATATGGCCCGGCTTTGGAGATAATATGCGTGTCCTGCGCTGGATATTCGACCGTGCCGAGGACAAAATCGACGCCCGGGAAAATCAGATCGGCTATGTACCCCTGCCCGGTGACATCGATCTGGAGGGCATCGAGGATGAAGTCACACCCGAGATCCTTGAGGGTCTGCTGGCTGTTGACAAGGAGCTGTGGCGTCAGGAAGCGGAAGGCATCCGTCAGTTCTACGCCAAGTTCGGCGACAAGGTACCCGAAAAGCTGACCGAGGAACTTAAGAGACTTGAGGAGGAAATGAAATGACCGAGATCGTAGCACGCACCATTGAAAAGCTGCAGAAAAATAAAATGGAGGCCTACTATGTAGAGACCGCCGCCGAAGCCCTTGAAAAAATCAAGGAGCTGTGCCCCGAAGGCTCCCTCGTTGCCAGTGGCGGCAGCGCCACTCTGGCTCAGATCGGCGCCGTTGACCTCTTCCGCAGCGGAAAGTACGATTACGCCGACCGTTACGCCCCCGACGCAAATATGGCGGTGGAGGCACGCCGTGCTTTCAATGCCGACGTGTACTTCCTCAGCGCCAACGCAATCACCGAAAACGGCGAGCTTTATAACGTTGACGGCACCGGCAACCGCGTGGCTGCCCTGACCTTCGGCCCCAAGAGCGTTATTGTGGTGGCCGGCGTCAACAAAATCGTCCCCGATATGGCCGCCGCCGTGGAGCGCGTGGAGAACATCGCCGCCCCCCTCAATGCCCAGCGTCTGAATAAAAAGACCCCCTGCGCCGCCACCGGAAAGTGCCATCACTGCTCCAGCCCCGACCGTATCTGCTGCGTCTATCACACCGCTGCCCAGCAGCGTGAAGCAGGCCGCATCAAGGTCATTCTGGTAAATGAAAGCCTGGGCTTCTGATTTTAGGCAAATTACATAAGTCATAACGCCGCCGCCCGTCCGATTTTCACGGACGGGCGGCGGTTTTTCCTTGTGTTTGTAATATGTATTTGATATAATATATCATTAATAAAATTTTTGGAGAAAGAAATGAGATACGGAATCTGGGATGTTTCCTGTCCCGACGGAGCCTGTAAAACGGCTCTGGAGGAGGGGGGGCTTTCCCATCTGACGTCCCTTGCTCTGTCGGCCAGAGGTTTCGACGGAGCGGCTCAGGCGCGGGAATTTTTGTCCCATGACGAAAGCCGCCTTCACGACCCCTATCTGCTGCGGGACATGGACAAGGCTGTAAAGAGAATAAAGACCGCCATCGAAAAGGGGGAGAAAATTGCCATCTACGGCGACTACGACGTGGACGGCATCACTGCCACCTGCCTGATGACGGACTATCTGCGCGCCATGGGGGCGCAGGTAATATTTTACATCCCCGAACGCGTGAGCGAGGGCTACGGTCTCAACCCCTCCGCGGTGGAGTCTCTGGTTTCCGACGGCGTTACCCTTATAATCACCGTGGACTGCGGCGTTACCGCCATTGAAGAAGTCAATTTTGCCGCCTGGCTGGGCGCCGACGTGATTATTACCGACCACCACGAGTGCAAGGCCGAACTGCCTGCCGCCGTGGCGGTCATCGACCCCCGCAGACCGGATTGCGAATATCCCTTTGACGGCCTTGCCGGCGTTGGCGTGGCCTTCAAGCTCTGCTGCGCTCTGGGCGGTCTGGAAAGCGCCCGTTATCTTGCCCAGATGGCGGCGGTGGGTACCATTGCCGACGTCATGCCCATGACCGACGAAAACCGTGCCATTGTCCACATGGGCCTGCGCCAGCTTGAAAAAGAACCCCGCATGGGATTCAGACAGATTCTTACTGAGGCCGGCCTTGCAGGAAAGACTCTTTCCACCATGGACATCGGTTTTTCCGTGGCGCCCAAAATCAACGCCACCGGCCGTATGAGCAGCGCCGAAACCGCCGTGCGCCTGCTTCTTACCGAGGACGAAACCCTTGCCCGCAGGCTGGTAGGCCAGCTTGGGGAGCTTAATATAAACCGCCAGACCATCGAGTCTGAAATATACTTCTCCGCCAAGGAAAAGCTGGCTCAGCAGCCGCCCAAAGGTGTCATTGTCCTCTCGGACGACGGCTGGCATCAGGGCGTTGTGGGCATCGTTGCCTCCCGACTGGCGGAGGAATACCGATGCCGCGCCTTTTTGATTTCAATGTCCGGCGATTACGGCAAGGCCTCCTGCCGCGGCTGGGGCAGCCAGAGCCTTATCGCCGCTATGGAATACGCCTCCGACGCCCTCGAGAGCTTCGGCGGACACGAAATGGCGGCGGGCTTTACCATTCGCCGGGAAAAAATCGAACAGTTCCGGGATTTGATGGAAAAATACGCCGCTCTTGAGGAGCAGGGACTTTCCGAAAACAGCCTCCACGCCGACTGCGTGGTGGAACCCGCAGACCTTACTCTGCCGGACGTTCAGTCCCTTTTCCAGCTGGAGCCCTGCGGAGTCAGCAATCCCTACCCCACCTTCGTTATGGAGGACGTGGTTATCGACAAAGTTTCCGAGGTGGGCGGCGGACGCCATCTTAAATTCACCTTTGCCAAAAACGATAAAACCATCGACGCCATTTTCTTCTCCGCCAACCGGGAGCAGCTTCGCTGCCGTCGGGGGGACCTGGCGGACGTGGCCTTTTCTCCCCGTGTAAACGAATTTCGCGGCAGCCGCACCGTTCAGATGCACATCGTGGACGTGCGCCCGGCGAAAAGACTGATTGATGCCCTTGACCGGGCGGCGGCAGGGGAGGAAATCCCCCGTGCCGAGGCCGGAGAACTTCTTCCCGACAGAGGGGACATGACCGTTATCTGGCGCCGGCTGCAATCGGGTCACTGCAGCTTCTGGCTCTCCGGACGGACTCTTGCCTGTCTTGAGGCATTCCGTCAGGGCGGCCTTGTTACCGTGGAGCGCCGCTGCGGAGAGATACGGGCGGAGATAATCCCCGGCTGCGGGAAGGCTGATCTTGAAAAAACGGATATAATTATAAATCTGCGCCGCTGCGCACAGTGAAAGGAGGCGGCATAATGGAACTTACCGCCCAGGTGCAGGAGCTGTACGAACAACTTCATAAAAAAATCAGCGCAAGTGCTTCTCCGTCTGATATGGCCCGCTTTGAAGCAGCCTTTCAGTACGCCCATGCCGCCCACATAGAGCAAAAGCGCAAGGACGGCTCGGAGTATATAACCCACCCTCTGAACGTTGCCATTCTGGTTGCGGAAATGGGCATGGACATGGACAGCGTTATAGCCGCCCTGCTCCATGACGTTATTGAGGACACCGATGCCTCTCTGGAGGAAGTCAGCAGAAAATTCTCCGAGAGCGTGGCTCTTCTGGTTGACGGCCTGACCAAACTGCGTCAGGTGCAGTACACCAGCAAGGAAGAGGAGCAGATGGAAAACCTGCGCAAGATGTTCATGGCCATGGCCAAGGACATCCGGGTTATTCTGGTAAAGCTGGCTGACCGGCTGCACAACATGCGCACCATGCAGTACCAGCCCCCCAACAAGCAAAAACAGATATCCCTTGAAACCATGGAAATATACGCCCCCATCGCCCACCGTCTTGGTATGCAGAGGATTAAATGGGAGCTGGAGGACACCTGCCTTAAATACCTTGACCCCGTGGGTTACGAGGAAATAACGGGCGATATTGAAAAATTCCGCTCGGAAAACGAGGGATTTATCGAAAAAATCTGCGACGAGATAAAAGAGCGCCTTGCCGCCGCCGGCCAGGAGGCCACGGTTTACGGCAGAGTGAAGCATATTTACAGTCTCTACCGCAAAATGTACAGCCAGAACAAGCAGATAGGCGAGATATACGATTACTTCGCCTTCCGCGTGGTTGTAAACACCATCACCGAATGCTACAACGTCCTTGGCCTTATCCATGACGAGTTCAAACCCATTCCCGGCCGCTTCAAGGACTATATTTCCACCCCCAAACCCAACCTGTATCAGAGCCTGCATACCGCCGTCATCGGCACCGACGGCACTCCCTTCGAGGTGCAGATACGTACCTGGGAAATGCACAACACCGCCGAATACGGCATCGCCGCCCATTGGAAATACAAGCAGGGCATGGGCACCAAATCCGCCGACGAGGAAAAATTCAGCTGGATTCGCCGCCTGCTTGAAAACCAGCAGGAAATGGACGCGGAGGACTTTATCTCCACCCTGAAGGTGGATATGTTCGCCGACGAAGTGTTCGTTTTCACACCGAAGGGAGACGTTATAAACCTGCCTGCCGGCGCCACCCCCATCGACTTTGCCTACGCCATCAACAGCGCCGTGGGCAACAATATGGTGGGCGCCAAGGTAACCGGCAGACTGGTAAACTACGACTATATCCTCAAAAACGGCGATATTGCCGAGGCCATCACCTCCAAGGCGGGCCACGGCCCCAGCCGTGACTGGATGACCATCGCCAAGAGCAACGAGGCCCGCACCAAGATACGCCAGTGGTTCAAAAAGGAAAAGCGCGAGGAAAATATTATCCGGGGCAAAAGCTCCTTTGAAGCGGAGCTCAAGCGCCAGGGGCTTACAATGGACGCCATCTCCGACGAGGAGCTGCAGCACAGCGTGCTCAAGCGCATGACTTTCCAGACCCTTGACGACGTGCTGGCGGCAATCGGCTACGGCGGCGTCACCTCCGTGCGCGTGGTCAACCGCTTCAAGGACGAACTGACCCGCCTCAACAAGCTCCAGACCGTCCGCTCCGCCGCCCTGCGCATCCCCGTGGACGCCCCCAAAAAGGTCACCGAAAGCGGCGTCGAGGTACAGGGTCTGGACAACTGCCTTACCAAATTCTCCCGCTGCTGCTGCCCCGTGCCCGGGGACGACATCATCGGATTTATCACCCGCGGCTTCGGCGTCAGCATCCACAGACGGGACTGCCCCAACGTCAAGGAAGCCATGGGCAAGGACGAGGATAAGGGCCGCTGGGTAGAGGTCAGCTGGGCCAACGCCAAGGACCAGCTTTTCGACACCCGTATTCAGATTTTTGCCAAAAACAAGGACGGACTTGTGCTGGACATCGTCACTGCGCTCAACGCGCTGAAGGTGAAGGTGTCCTCCCTCAATGCCCGTGATATAGGCGGCGGCAACGCCGAGGTATATATCACTGTCAACGTCACCGGCGCGGACCAGTTGCGGGAGGTCATAAATCGTATCCAGCGCTTCAACGGCATTATGGAAGTCCGCCGCAACAACGCATAAGAGGTAAAAAATGAAAGCTGTAGTTACAAGAGTATCTTCCGCCTCCGTCATCTCCGACGGGGTGCTTACGGGAAAAATAGAACAGGGATTTCTGATTCTTCTGGGTGTTGGCCCGGAGGACGATGAGCGCCACGCGGAAAAGCTGGCGGAGAAAATCTGCTCCCTGCGTGTATTTTCCGATGAAGAGGACAAAATGAACCTCTCACTTGACCAGGTGAAGGGAAAACTTCTGGTGGTCAGCAACTTCACCCTTTACGGCAAATGCGTCAAGGGCCGCCGCCCGGACTTTTTCGGCGCCGCCGCCCCCGCCCTGGCAGAAAAGCTCTACGAGCATTTCGTTGCCAAATGCCGCTCGCTGGGCTTTGAAACCCAGACGGGCATCTTCGGCGCGGACATGAAGCTTGAATCCGTAAACGACGGTCCCGTTACACTGATAATCGATTCCGCAGAGCTGAACCTTCGCTGAAAGGAGTACGAAATGAATATCAAGAGAATGCCCGTGGGCTACCTTATGACAAACTGCTACCTGGTATGGGACGAGGAGTCCGGTGAGGCCATGATAATCGACCCCGGCGCAGAGGCGGGCAAGCTCCTTCGCGCCATTGAAAACACCGGCTGCAAGCTTAAATACGTCCTTCTGACCCACGGTCACTATGACCATACCGGCGCCGCCGATGAGATAAGCCGCAAAACCGGCGCCCCCGTATATATCCATCCCGCCGACGTGAATACCGACAGCGCCGACAGGGGCGCCCAGCTGTTTTACACTCCCGAACCCGACACCGCGATAAAGAGTCTTGCCGAGGGTGACGAGCTGAGTCTGGGCGGACATGTAATAAAGGTGCTCAATACCACCGGCCACAGCAAGGGAAGCTGCGTTTTCCTCATGGGCGGCGAAATGTTCTCCGGTGACACTCTTTTTGCCGGCAGCTGCGGCAGAACCGACTTCACCGGCGGCGATTCCCACGAAATGATGATGTCCCTCAAGCGCCTGCACGACCTGCCCGGCAATTTTAACGTCTATCCCGGACACGAGGGCACATCTACACTGGAAAATGAGCGCCGCAGCAACTACTTCATGATGGGCTTCTGATGATAAACAAAGAGATACTTACCGGCGCGTTCAAGGGTGAAATGGACTCCCAGTGGGGCGTCCTTACCGGCGTGCGCCCGGTGAAGCTTATCACAAAACTGACAGACCGGGGACTTTCCGACGGTGAGGCGATAAAAAGTTTTATGGAGGAGCTGGGCGTGTCGGAGATGCGCTCCAGGATATGCCTTGCGGCCAGTGAATTTTCCCGGACCGTCAGAGACGGCCTTGCCGCCCGTGATATCCTCCTGTACATCGGCATACCTTTCTGTCCCACCCGCTGCACCTACTGCAGCTTCGTTTCAAACTCCATGCCAGGCGCCATGAAGCTGCTGGATCCCTTTATGGATATGCTCCTTTACGAAATGGAGTACGCGGCGGAGCGTCTGAAGATTTCGGGGCTCAATATCCGGGCGGTCTACATAGGCGGCGGAACGCCCACCACTCTGGATGAGGAGCGCCTTGAAAGGCTCCTTTCAGCGGTGGAGAGGCATTTCGGAAGCGGTTTTGACGAGTACACCGTGGAAGCCGGCAGACCCGACACCGTAACGGACAAAAAGCTTGAAACAATGCTCCGCCACGGAGTAAACAGGATAAGCATCAATCCCCAGTCCCTGTCGCCGGCGGTGCTTTCCGCCATTGGCAGACAGCACGGCCCGGAGGAATTTTTCCACGCCTTTGAAGCCGCCCGCAGAGCAGGCTTCAGATATATAAACTGCGACCTTATCGCGGGGCTTCCCGCGGATAATCCGGAAAGCTTCAAAGACACCCTGCGCAGGGTCATGGAGCTTTCTCCCGAAAACATAACCGTCCATACCCTTGCAGTAAAGCGGGGAAGCACCATAAACGAACTGGGTGCCGCCCTGCCCACGGCAGATGAGGTGCGCGCCATGCTGGACCACGGGGCAGAGACCCTTACCGGCGCAGGCTACCGTCCCTATTATCTCTACCGCCAGAAAAATTCCGCCGGCGGATTTGAAAACACCGGCTGGACAAAACCCGCCATGCACAGCCTGTACAACGTTGCCACCATGGAGGAACTGTGCGGCAATCTGGCTCTGGGCGGCGGCGCTGTCAGCAAGATGATGGATCCCGTCACAGGCTTCATCACCCGCGCCTTCAATCCGAAATATCCCTATGAATACAATACCAACCGGGAAAAAATCGAAAAATGCAAGGATGAATTTTTTGACTTTTACCGTGAACGCTCCCTGCCGGGCATAGATGTGCCCAACCGGGAATAATATCCAAACAGCACACCCCATCCATCGTTATTTAGGGCGAAAGCCCGGAGGTTTTTAAATGGCGAAACATAACAAGGCCCAAAAGCAGAGCTTTATACACGGCGCGGCGGTGCTGGCGGCGGCGGTTATCATCACAAAGGTAATCGGCGCGGTATTCAAAATACCTCTCGTCAACATCATCGGCAACGTAGGTTACGGCCAGTTCACCGTGGCGTATAATATCTACAGCCTGCTTATAACCATCTCAACCGGCGGCCTGCCTGTGGCTCTGTCTAAAATGATAGCCGAGGCGGAAAGCCTTGGCCGCCGCAATCAGGTTAAAAAAATTGCCCGTATCGCCACCACCACCCTTACGGTGCTGGGTCTTATATTCACGCTGTTCATGCTTATCTGCTGCAAGTGGCTGGCGGATAAGATGGGCAATTTCGCCGCCTGGCACGCCATTCTGGCTCTGGCGCCTTCGGTGCTGTTCGTGTGCCTTATGAGCTCCTACCGCGGCTATTTCCAGGGTCACTCCAACATGACCCCCACCGCCGTTTCCCAGGTTATCGAGGCTCTGTGCAAGCTTTGCGTGGGTCTTGGTCTTGCCTGGCTGGCTCTGCAGTGGGATAAGGGTGTTGAGATTGCCGCCGCCGGCGCCATCGTGGGTGTCACCGTGGGCAGCGTGCTGGGAGCCCTTTACATCGTCATCTACCGCCGTCGTCACAGAAACGATTACGACGACAGGGCGGCGACAGATGTTCCGGACGAGTCCGTTGTCATCTTCAAACGGTTCATGAAGCTGGCCATTCCCATTACCCTCAGCTCTTCCATAATGTCCATCGTTTCCCTTATCGATAACGCCATCGTCCTCAACCGTTTGCAGAACGTTTTCGGCTATACCGAGGAATACGCCTCCGGACTTTTCGGCAACTACGGCAGCGCCCAGACTCTTTTCAACCTGCCCGTTACCCTCATTACTCCAATAACAGCCAGCGTTGTTCCCAACATCAGCGAAAACGTAGCCCGGGGCAATCACCTGCAGGCCAGAAAGCTTTCCGAAACCGGACTGCGTCTGGCGGCTCTTATCAGCCTGCCCTGTGCATTTGGTCTTTTCGTGCTGGCTCACCCCATTATGGACCTGCTCTACCACAGTCAGGCCGAGGTGGTATCCGTGGGCTGGCCCCTGCTGAGAATACTGGCTCCCGCGGTCATTGCCAACAGCGTACTGCTGGTAACAAACTCTATTTTGCAGTCCTACGGCTTTGTTAAAATACCCATCATTTCCATGATCTGCGGCGGCGTGGTAAAAATTATTGCAAACTACGTTCTGGTGGCCGTACCCTCTCTGGGCATCAAGGGCGCTCCCATCGGCACTCTTGCCTGCTTCGTGGTTATCGCCGTTATAAATATCGTGGCTATCAAAATTAAAATCCCAGAAAGCCCCTCAATTCCCGGCACCTTTGTCCGCCCCCTCATTTCCTCCGTTGTCATGGGTGCGGGCGCCTGGGGCGTCTATACGGTAATCATAAGACTTATGGGATACAACGGCCTCAACAACGCTCTCGGCGTTCTTGTGGGCATCGTTGCGGCGGTAATAATCTACGTTGTAATGGTGGTAATTACCGGCGCCATTCGCAAAGAGGACGTAATTTACGTACCCAAGGGTGAAAAAATTGCAAAAATCCTTCATTTACGGTAAATTTATTAACCGGAGAGCGAAAAAATGGTAGATTTTATAAAGAAAAATTGTTATACTATTGAGGATTTAAGAGCCATTATGGCTCTGCTGCGCTCTGAGCAGGGCTGCCCCTGGGACAGAGAGCAGACACATCAGTCCATCCGCCGCAACTTTATCGAGGAGGCCTACGAAGCAGTGGAGGCCATCGACGAGGAAGATGCGGAGCATCTGAAGGAAGAACTGGGCGATGTACTGCTGCAGGTTGTCTTTCACGCCCGTATGGAAGAGGAAAAGGGCGTTTTCAATCTGGACGACGTTGCCGACAGAGTATGTAAAAAACTGGTTCTGCGCCATCCCCATATTTTCGGCGATGTTAAGGCAGATAACTCCGAACAGGTTTTAAACAACTGGGAGGAGATAAAAAAGCTTGAAAAAGGGCAGGAAACCACTACCGATTCCATGGAAAGCGTGTGCCGGGCCATGCCGGGTCTGTGGAGGGCGGAAAAGGTTCAGAAAAAGGCCCGCAAGGTGGGCTTTGACTGGAACGACGCCAATGGCGCCCTGGACAAGCTTGAGGAAGAAGTTGCAGAGCTTCGCTGCGCCGCCCCCGGTGTTCAGGCCGAGGAGGAACTGGGCGATGTGCTCTTTGCCGCGGTCAATGCCGCCCGCTTTATGGATGTGGATCCGGAGCAGGCGATAAACCGTGCCTGTGACAAATTTATTTCCCGGTTCTCCAAGGTGGAAAAGCTTGCCGCCGAAAGCGGACGGGATTTAAAGAATATGTCCCTTGAGGAAATGGATGCCCTCTGGGACAAGGCGAAAGCCGACGAACGTGTAAACAAAGAATAAAACATAAATTTTAGGAGGAACTCACAATGAACAAAAGCGAACTGATCGCCGCCGTAGCTGAGAAGGCTGCCCTGTCCAAGAAAGATTCCGAAAAGGCTGTTAACGCTGCTGTCGAGGCCATTACCGAGGCTCTCAAGGCTGGCGAGAAGGTCCAGATCGTTGGCTTTGGTGCTTTCGAAGTAAAGCAGCGCGCCGCCCGCACCGGTCGCAACCCCCAGACCAAGCAGACTATCGAGATTCCCGCTTCCAAGACTCCCGTATTCAAGGCCGGCAAGGCTCTGAAAGACGCCGTGGAGGGCTAACCTTTAAAAAACGAACCCCGGCTGTTTCGCAGCCGGGGTTTTTGTTTGTAAAATTTTCGCTGAGCTATTTAATTTCATACAATGATGTGTTAAACTATAAAATCAGAGCGAAGCGCTAATTTTACCGGAGGTGGATTATGAAGCCCGGAAACAATATAAACCCCAGCGACGACCTTTACAGAGCTATTCTGACCCTGGAAACCGTTGACGAATGTAAAAAATTCCTTGTGGATCTTTGCACCCGCACGGAGCTGAGCGCTCTTGAGCAGCGCTTTCAGGCCGCGATCATGCTTTCTGAAGGCAAGGTATACACAGATATAATGGACGCAACCGGCGCCAGCAGCGCCACCATAAGCCGCGTCAGCCGTGCCATAAATTACGGCGACGGCGGTTACGCAACTGCTATCGAGAGGCTGAAGAAATGACTTATTCCACTCTTGCCGGGGGCTATGACGCCTTTACCGGGGACGTAAATTACACCGCCTGGGCGGATTATTTTGAAAAAGCGTTTGCCAGCGAAGGCCGACAGGTGAAAACCATCGTGGAACTTGCCTGCGGTACCGGCAGCCTTGCAATCGAGCTGTGCAAAAGGGGATATGATGTGACAGCCACGGATATTTCCCCCGAAATGCTCTGCGAGGCCATGGGCAAGATGGGCGATCTGGGCGAAAACCGCCCCATGCTCCTGTGCCAGGATATGCGCGGGATTGACCTTTACGGCACCTATGACGCCGCCCTGTGCTGTCTTGACAGCATAAATTATCTTAACGATACCCGTGAACTGTCAGAAATGCTCTCCAGACTTAAAAACTTTATCGAGCCCGGCGGCCTGTTCATTTTCGATATAAATTCCATGTGGAAATTCCAGCGCATCGCCGGACGCAGCTTCGTTGCCGAGGCGGAAGATTCCTTCTGTGTGTGGCAGGTGGGATATGACGAGGCGGAGCGCCGCTGCGGTTATTACATGGACATTTTCACCCGGGAGGGCGACCTGTGGCGCCGTGATACCGAGGAGCATCTGGAATATGCCTTTACCCCGGAGGAAATCGAAAAGGCGCTGCTGGAAAACGGATTTTGCGCCGTGCGCCGCTACGGGGAGCTGAATTTCAAAGAACCCTGCCCCGATGATGACCGGGTATTTTTCGTTGCAATAAGGAGTGACTACACCAATGGATAAAATAGTACGCGCCACCGCCGCAGGCGGCACCGTTAAAATTGCCGCAATCACCTCCCGCGGTATATGCGAGCGCGCAAGACAGATACACAATCTGTCTCCCCTTGGCACCGCCGCTCTGGGCAGAACATTGTCCGCGGCCTCCATGATGGGCAATATGCTCAAGGCCGAAAAGGGCAGTGTAAGCCTGCAGATTAACGGCAGTGGCCCTCTGGGCATGATTTTCGCCGTGTCCGACTGCGACGGCAACCCCCGCGGCTATGTGCGAAACGGCCAGATTGACCTGCCCCTGCGCGATGACGGCAAGATCGACGTTGGCAGCGGCGTGGGCGAGGGACTTCTTACCGTTATCAAGGACCTTGGCCTGAAAGAGCCTTATGTTGGCAGCGTTGAGCTGCTGGGGGGTGAAATTGCCGAGGACCTTGCCCTTTATTTCACCGAAAGCGAGCAGATACCCTCCGCCGTGGCTCTTGGCGTACTGGTGGAGCGGGACCGCACCGTCCGTGCCGCCGGAGGATATATAATCCAGCTGATGCCCGGGGCCGAGGACAGTCTTATTGACAAAATCGAGTCCGCCGTTATCCGAAACGGCGCCGTTACAAAGATGCTGGACGCGGGCATGACTCCCGAGGACATCATAAATGCTCTGCTGGGAGAGCTGGACGTTCACATTCTGGAGGAGCAGGAAGTTGAATACCGCTGCACCTGCAGCCGGGAGCGCCTTTCCGCCGCCCTGGTCAGCCTGGGCAGGGAAGAGCTTACCAAGATAAGACAGGAGCAGGGCGGAGCGGAGATGACCTGCCGTTTCTGCGACAATATCTATAACTTCACCCCCGAGGATATCGACGCGCTTCTTGCCGATATGTAAAAATTAAAGGACACCGAAAGGTGTCCTTTTTTATGTCTTTTTCGTTATGGTGTTGCCGCAGGGGCATTTGATATTTATCTTTCCCTTGCCTTTGGGTACCCGCAGAGTGCGGCCGCACTTGCGGCAGCGGAAGTATTTGTGGGTGGTGTCCTGAGCTCTTGCGCGGCTGCCCCGGAAAAGGTTTACAACCTTCTGGCGCTTTTTCATATACCAATGCAGTTCCCTCTGGCGGGCGGGGATGTTTTTGGAGAACATCCTCATCAGTACATAGGCATAAAGCAGCGCCGCCGCGATGAGCACCAGCTTCACCCCGGTAAAGAAGAAAACGAAATATACGATTATGGTAACGGCACACAGGAAGGTGTTGAATTTGTCCCCTCCGTAGCGGCCGTAGAAAAGTCTGCGGAAAAAGTTCATGCGGATGTGCCTCCGGAAACGGTAAATTTCAAGGGGTAAAGAAAATTATACACCAAATCTATAAAAATTTCACTAAAATTCGCATTAAAAGTGTAAACTTTTTGTGTACTTGAAATGAAGCGGCAAGAAACCCAACTTTCATAAAAAATGTGAAAATCCAGAAAAATGAGAAAATATACAGGAAAATTGAAACTTTATTTCAAAATCCCTTGCAAAAACCCCCTATGGATGCTATAATACCCCCAACATTTTAATTGTAAGGAGTAATAAGTATGGCCATTAAGAATGAATACCTCCAGAATCTGTTTGACTATCTGAAGGCCCATACCGAGCCCCAGCCGGAATTTTTCCAGGCTGTTCAGGAAGTTTTTGAAACCCTTTCTCCCGTTGTTGACCGCCGTCCCGACCTGGTAAAGGCCGGTATTTTCGAGCAGCTGGTAGAGCCTGACAGGGTAATCACCTTCCGTGTAAACTGGACTGACGATCAGGGCAAAGTTCACTTTAACCGCGGCTACCGCGTACAGTTCAACAACGCCATCGGCCCCTACAAGGGCGGCTGCCGTTTCCATCCCAGCGTAAATCTGTCCATACTTAAGTTCCTGGGTTTTGAGCAGATATTCAAAAACAGCCTTACCGGCCTGCCCATGGGCGGCGGCAAGGGCGGCGCTGACTTTGACCCCCGCGGCAAGAGCGACGCCGAAGTTATGCGTTTCTGCCAGAGCTTTATGAGCGAACTTTGGAAATACATCGGCCCCGATACCGACGTTCCCGCCGGCGACATTGGCGTTGGCAGCCGTGAAGTAGGCTATATGTTCGGTATGTACAAGAAGCTGCAGGGTGAGTTCACCGGCACCATCACCGGCAAGAGCCTGTACTCCGGCGGCTCTCTGGCCCGCACCGAGGCAACCGGTTTCGGCCTTTGCTACTACACCGACGAGATGCTCAAGGCCAACGGCTCCGGCTTTGAGGGCAAGAAGGTCATCGTTTCCGGCAGCGGCAACGTTGCCACTTACGCCAACCGCAAGGCTACCGAGCTGGGCGGCAAGGTCATCGCCATGAGCGATTCCGACGGCTACATCTATGACCCCAACGGCATCGATTACAAGGTTATCAAGCAGATCAAGGAAGTTGAGCGCAAGCGCATCAGCGAGTACGTAAATCTGGTGCCCGGCGCCGAGTATCATCCCGGCTGCAAGGGCATCTGGACCATTCCCTGCGACATCGCCCTGCCCTGCGCCACCCAGAACGAAATCGACCTGACCGGCGCTCAGGCTCTTATCAAAAACGGCGTTCAGGCCGTTTCCGAGGGCGCAAATATGCCCACTACCCTTGAGGCCACCCGCGCCTTCCAGGAGGCCGGCGTGCTCTTTGGCCCCGCCAAGGCTGCAAATGCCGGCGGCGTAGCCACCAGCGGTCTGGAAATGACTCAGAACTCCATGCGTCTTAGCTGGAGCTTTGACGAGGTGGACGAAAAGCTCCACGGCATTATGAAAAACATCTATGCCGCCACCGCCAACACCGCCGCCGAGTACGGCATGGCCGGCAACCTGGTTGCCGGCGCCAACATTGCAGGCTTCCTGAAGGTTGCCGAGGCAATGAAGTGGCAGGGCTGCGCGTTCTAAAAAACCGTACATACCGCTCCGTTTATACGGGGCGGTATTTTTTTCTTTTCAAACGGCAATGAAAGTTATATAATAATATAGTATGCAAAACTAAGTTAAAGCCGGTGAAAAAATGAGTTTTTTCCTTTCTGAAAATCATAAGCGCCACGCCCAGGTCTATCAGCACGTGGCGGAGCTTATGCGCCCATACTGGCAGCAGCTTGAGCGGCAGGAAAAGATACCCGATGAGGTCATCGAAATCCTGCGGCAGTATAAGCTGCTGGGCATTCCCATGCCCGAAAAGTACGGCGGCGGAGGAAAGGACTACCTCTCCGGCGCAATGTGCATTGAGTATCTGTCCAAAACCAACCCCTCCGTGGCAGGCGTTATAAACGTTACAACGGAGCTGGTTTCCGTGCCCATACTGAAAAATGCCAGCGACTTTTTGAAGGATAAATATCTTACCCCTCTGGCTTCCGGCGCCTCCATCGGCGCCTTCGGCCTGACCGAGCCCAACGCCGGCTCCGACACCTCCGCCGCGGAAACCACCGCGGTGAAAAAGGACGGTCATTGGGTGCTGAACGGCCGGAAAAAATTTATTACAAACGCCGAGCTTGCGGATATTTTCCTTGTGGGTGCCGTTACCGAACTGCCCGACGGCAGACGGAAAATTTCCGAATTTATCGTTGAAAAATCTTTCCCCGGTTTTTCCCTTGGCAAGATAGAACGAAAAATGGGCATCCGCGCCTCATCCACAGGCGAGCTTGTGTTTGAAAACTGCATCGTGCCGGAGGAAAATCTGGTGGGTACCCTTGGCAAGGGTCTCAGCTATGCCCTCAACGCCCTTGAGTACGGCAGGGTGATGATAGCCGCCCAGGCGGTGGGCATCGCTCAGGGAGCAATTGATGAGACAGTCGCCGCGTTGAAAGAGAAAAACAGCGAAAGGCTTTCCCGTCAGTGGGTGCAGTTTAAGCTGGCGGAGCTTCAGACGAAGACCGAGGCCGCCCGCCTTATGGTATACAGAGCCGCCGCAAAGGCGGACACCGGTGAAAATTTCGGCATGGAGTCTTCCCAGGCCAAGCTTTTTGCCTCCGAGACCGCCAATGAAGTCACCCGTGCCTGCGTGGATATTCTGGGCGCGGAGGGCTGCATGAAAGACACCTTGGCGGAGCTTATGTTCCGCGATGCCAAAATAACCGAGATTTACGAGGGCACAAATGAGATACAGCGCCTTATTATCGCCGGCAACATGGAACTGAAGGGGTGAGTGAAATGCTTGAAAAGATAAGACAGCTGGCCCCGGAAACAGATGAGAGGGGAGTGCTCCCTCTTGAAGGTCTTAAAGCTGCGGCTGAGGCCGGACTTTTTGAAAAAAGCGATTTTGCCGAAAATATGTGGACGGTTTTCGACCTTGCACAGGTCTGCGGCTCCACCGCCGCCTGCGCCGCGGTTATGCTCACCGCCGCCAATATGGCGGAAAAGACCGCGCCGGAAGTGCGCTCCGCCGTCAGCCGGGGAGTGCCGGTTTCCATCTGCCGGGGAGAAATTTCCTTTGAAAAGGGCAAAATTTCCGGCATTTGTCACCACGCTCCCTTCCCGGGGATGGCCGAATATTACGTGGTGATAAGCGGTCGGCAGGCATACCTTGTAAATGGCGGCGCCGACGGTACCGAGGCCGGTCATTTGGACGATAAAATGGGTCTGCGGGGAATGGTCACGGGGACGCTTAAATTTGAAAACACCCCCGCCGTGGCACTTGAAACCCCGGCAGAGGACATCCGTCTGCAGGCAATGATGGCGGCGCTTTCCGCTGGGTTGGCACTTTCCGGCGCAAATGAAGCCCGGGAGCACGCCTATCGCCGCGTACAGTTTAAAAGGCGCATCACGGAATTCGAAAACACCCGCCTGGCTCTGGCGGATTGCTTCACCGCCGCCGAAGCGGGGCGGGCAATGCTGGAAAAGTGCGCCCACGCCGCCGGAAACCGGGATCCGCGCTTTGCAGAGCTTGCCGCCATGGCAAAGCTGTACTGCTGCCGCAGCGCGGTGGACTCCCTGCGACGCTGCGTGCAGGTTATGAGCGGGAGCGGCTATATGCGTGATTTCCCGGTGGAAGTAAAATACCGGGACGCAAAAACCGCCGAGGTGTTTTTCGCAGAACCCTCCGAACTTGGTTTTTTTATCGCGGACTGCCGCGGAGTAAACTGAATATCACCCGGGCACTGCGGTGCCCGGGTCAATTTTTTTGACCTCCGTGCCGGTGTAATAGTGACGAAGAATTTCCCGGAAATCCGCCCCCTCCAGCGCCATTGCGTTGGCACCGTACTGACTCATTCCCACGCCGTGTCCGTAACCCCGGGTGGAAAAAACCGCCGCGCCGTCCTTGACGGAGTATTCAAAACGGGTGCTCTGGAGGGAAAAAATCTCCCGCACCTTTGTGCCCGCAACCTCCACGCCGCCGATTTTGCACCCGGCTACCGCGCCGGAATCGTTCAGAGCGATATCGCTGACCCAGCCTTCCGTACTGCCGGAAAAATCGGCCTGAGGATAATGGGAGTGAAAAATGGCCTTGAAATCCTCCGGAGCAAAGGTCTTTTCCGCCAGAAAACGGGAGGAAGCCTCCTCACCGCCGGTTTTAACGCTCTGAAGATATTCCACCTCCCGACCCCAGACCTGCAGGGCGCTTTGGGTGAAATCCGCCGAGGAGGAGTGAAACACCGCGTCAATAGGCTCGCCCTCGTACAGTACCGCCATATCTGCGGTGGAGCTTACGGCCTGCCATATTTTTTCTCCGTAAACCGCCCCGTCGCCGCCCCATTTTTCCTCCAGCGCCGCCGTGTCCGTCCAGGCCTTGCAGCAGGAGGGTTCGGCGCAGACATCGGCTTCGTCGTGGGCGCCGCCGTTTTTCAAACGATACAGGGTGTATGTCCGCGCCGCCACCGCCTGGGCTTTCAGAGCTTCAATCTCAAAGGAGGCGGGCATTTCCGACGCCACAACGCCGAAAATGTACTCCTCAAGGGGCAGGCTCAGTACCTCGTCCTCCGCCAAAAGCCGCACTGTAAGGGAGGAATTTTCCGCTCCGGGCAGGATTATGCCGCTTTCGGAGTCGGAGGGCGCTTCCGGCAGGGGAGTGCTTTGCAAAACCTGGTCAAGAGATGGTTTTTCCTGTCTGACTGCCGGATTTTTCGGCATCAGCAGGGGCACAAGAAACACCACCAGCAGCAAAAAAACTGCCGACAGCGCTATTTTTTTCATAAACATCACCGATAAATTTTATGACGCCTGTCCCCGGAGTATGAAAAAACCCGCCCCGAATTATCGGGGCGGGTTTGGTTTGGAATTTATTTATTGTGGGGTTCGGCCATTTTTTCAAGCTGCGCTCTGTAAGCGATGGCTTCCTGCTCGGCCTTGGCGAAGAGCTCCTTGGCTCTTTCGGGGAAAGCCAGCTCAAGGCTGCTGTATCTGACCTCGCCTTTGATGAAGTCGATATAGCTGCCGGTGGGGGCCTTGCTGTCCAGAATGAAGGGATTTTCACCCTTGTCTGCTCTTCTGGGGTCGTAGCGGAAATTGTTCCAGTAACCGGAATCAACCGCCGCCTTGGCCTCGCTCATGCTCTTGCCCATGCCGGACTTTGCGCCGTGGTTGATACAGGGGGAGTAGGCGATAATGATGGAGGGTCCGGGATAGCTTTCAGCCTCGATAAAGGCCTTGAGGGTCTGCTGATAGCTGGCGCCCATGGCAACCTGAGCTACGTAAACATAGCCGTACTGCATAGCGATTTCAGCCAGCTTTTTCTTCTTTACTTCCTTGCCCGCGGCG
>JAFSIK010000082.1 GCA_017439805.1 Oscillospiraceae bacterium | reverse complement strand
TCTATCCTACTGAGCTACTGGCGCATGTGTGGAGCGGGTGATGAGAATCGAACTCACGTATCCAGCTTGGAAGGCTGGTGTTCTACCATTGAACTACACCCGCGGACTTTTTAAAGTCAGCCTAAGAATAGTAGCACATTCAAGACATTATGTCAATATTTTTCAGAAGATTTTGAGCAATTCTGTAAAAAATATTTTTCAGCCGCCCTTGACTTTCATTATCGTATATGCTATCATAATCAGGCACTCAATATCGCGGGGTAGAGCAGCTGGTAGCTCGTCGGGCTCATAACCCGGAGGTCGTAGGTTCAAGTCCTTCCCCCGCAACCAAAATCCCTCGGATAAATTTCCGGGGGATTTTCTTTAATTTTCCGCGTGCCGGTCTGCGAGGTGATAGGTGTGGTGCAGGTATTTCCCGATTATTATAAAAATTTCAAATGCATTGCCGGACGGTGCCGCCACAACTGCTGCATCGGCTGGGAAATTGATATTGACGATAAAACCGCTGCTTTTTACGCCGAAGTTGACGGTCATTTCGGCGATAGGCTTCGCCGTAATATTTCCCGGGACGGACAGCCTCATTTTATCCTGGGCAAAAACGACCGTTGCCCCTTTTTAAACGGCGAAAATTTGTGTGACATCATTTTAACTCTCGGCGAGGAGCACATCTGCGGTATTTGCTCTGACCACCCCAGATTTAAAAACGAACTGCCCGGGCGGGTGGAATTCGGTCTGGGACTTTGCTGTGAGGAAGCCGCACGGCTTATCTTGGGTAAAAAGACCCCGGTAAAACTTGAATATTCCGGGTATCCTCCCCATGACAGCATAATTTCCATGCGCGACGCGGTTCTTATGATTCTTCAAGAAAGGTCAAAGAGCATTGAGGCAAGAATATATTCAATGCTTATACTTTGCCGCGCTCGCCTCCCCTTTCGGGAAATGAGCCGATGGTCGCAGGAACTTTTAAAACTTGAACGTCTTGATGAAAAATGGACGGAAATTCTAAATCTGCTGAGCGGCGATTATGACATCGCCGGCTTTGACCGCCATATGGCCGGTCGTCAAAGTGAGTACGAACAGCTGCTTGTCTATTTTGTTTACCGCCACATGGCAAACGCGTGGGATGATGACAGTATTGCCCGCAGGGCAGCCTTTGCGGCACTGGGATACGAGGTGCTGCACGCCGCCGGTGCAGCGCTGTGGACTAAAAACGGCAGTTTCACCTTTGAAGACCAGGCAGAACTTGCACGGATGTTTTCATCGGAAATCGAGTATTCTGACGAAAATCTTGATATAATTTTTGAAATGCTTTAAAAAACTCCCTCACAAATGTGAGGGAGTTTGGTTTTACAGTGCATTTATATCTGATACAAGCTGCTCCACGTCGGACTCCAGGGTGCTCCATGCGGTACAGTAACGGGTGCAGACACGCCCGTCGGGCAGAGTGAACTGGTACTCGGAAACATGGTTTTTTTCCAGCGCTTCAAAATGCTGACGGCTGAGCAGGACGAACTGCTGATTGGTGGGACTGTTGATGTAAAATTCCATGCCCTTTGCCTCAAAGGCAGCCTTTATGCGCATGGCGTACTCGTCTGCCTTTGCACAGGCGTCGAAATATGCGCCGGTGGCAAAAAGAGTATAAAACTGCTGTCCCAGAAGCCAGCCCTTGGCAAGCATACCGCCGTTCTGCTTTATGCAGCTTCTGAAATCGGGTTTAAGGGCATCGTTTGTGATAACCAGAGCCTCGCCGAACATTGCGCCGCACTTGGTGCCGCCGATGTAGAACACATCGGTGAGCGCGGCAATGTCCGCCAGAGTCAGATCGTTTTCGGCGCAGCCAAGTCCGTAACCCATACGGGCGCCGTCAAGAAACAGGTAGAAACCATACTTGCGGCAAGTGGCAGAAATGGCCTCCAGCTCCGCTTTTTTGTATATGGTTCCGAATTCTGTGGGGCTGGAAATATAGACCATCTTGGGCTGGGTTATATGTTCCTTGCAGTCGCTGCCCAGATAGTATTCGGCATCTGCGGCAATCTGCTCCGCGGTGATTTTGCCGTCGGTATTGGGAAGTGCGTGAATTTTATGTCCGGTGTTTTCAATCGCTCCCGTCTCGTGGGCGCACACATGACCTGTGTCGGCACTTATTACGCTCTGAAAAGGACGCAGAGCCGAAGCAATTACAGTAAAGTTTGTCTGGGTGCCTCCCACGAGGAAATGAATGTCGGCGTCAACATCGCCAAGGTGTTTTTTTATTTCAGCCGCGCCCTTTTCGCACCAGGCGTCAATGCCGTAACCGCCGTTGCTCTCGGCGGCGTTGTTCATCAGCGCCTCAAGCACAAGAGGGTGAGCGACGCGGTTATAATCGTTGTTCCAGCGTATCATATAATTACCTCGTATGAAATTGATGTCTTATTCTACCACGCCGCCCGGTATATTGGAAGCATTATTTAATTTCAGCTCTGTTCGCTGACGTACAGTCCTGCTCTGCCCTGTATCATTTCCACAGTATCTTCAGCAGAGCGCTGACCGCTGAAGTAAACTTCCGCCTCCTCGCGGATTATATCAAGTATGTTGTAATCCATACTTACTGCGGTATCAACGCTGTTTATAAGGTCGGTGATCCGGTGCGCCTGTTCCGGTCTTATCGCATACAGTTCAATGTACATGCCGTCGCCCCAGCCGACGCCTCCTTGGGAAACTTCAACCTGCTCGCCGGTTTCCGGGTCGGTGGTGTATTCCGCTTGCATCGCCTCTGCAAGCGCTGCGTCATATGCATCACGGCGGGTGGGAAACTGTCCCCACATATTGTCGCCAGCCTGATATTCCTCGGTCATTGTTTCACGGATAAATTTCCACGCCCCTTCCGGGTCGGCACAGGTCGATGAAATCGCAAGGCCGCCGGCAAGGTAGAAATAATTGCCGCTTCCGGTGCTCACGGGGAATCCTTTGTAAGTCATCTCACCGCCGAACATCGCCTCATACATCTGCACATCGTCAAAGCTGTAAAGTCCCATCATTGACATCATCTGTTTGCCGGACATTAGACGTTCTGTCTCGGAAACATAGCTGTCCCAGTCAACTTCTTCCGGGAACAGGGAGCAAAATTCAAGAATGTCCGAAAATTCCTCTCCGCTGAAATCACACGTGGCACTATCCCAGTCAACAAGATTATCCATCTCCATAAAACAAAGCATCATCAGCATGTCTTCACGGGTGATTGACATATCAAAAAGCTCTGTACCCTCGGGCTGAGTGTTAAGGCAGGCCATCATTTCATCCATTGTCCAGCCGGTACCTTCACCTACCACGTCGGTGCGCCCCGCCGCGGTCAGCACTCCAAAGCCGGACAATGTCTGATAAAGTCCCCCATTCACCTCCGCGGCCTTTAAAACGGATGGCAGAAAATCTTCCCGGTTTACATCCGGGTCGGAGTCCATAAATGTATACAGATCCGTAAGTAATCCCATACTTGCATAGCGCCGCACAGGCAGTTCCTCGGTGGATATAATGTCCGGTACGTTTCCGGCAATTATTTCCGTGTTGAGTTTCAGCTGCCCTGCCTCGTAATCATCCTCGGTGTTATACTGGGAATAATCTTTTACAATTATCCTGTGGGTATCACTGGAGCGGTTGAAATCAAGTACCTGTCGGCTGAGATTATAGTCACTGTAAAGTACCGCAAGAGTAAGTTCGGTTTTCTGCGCCACCTGTGTGCTTTCCACCTGCTTCAAAGTAACAATGCTGTTTTCGCCGCTTTCCCAGTCGCCGCACAGCATGCAGGTAACCGTGCCGTCGGAAGCAAAGCGAGCATCAAGTATGTCATCGGAAAACACATCGCAGTTCAGCCAGTCAAAAATTTGCTCGGGCTCTCCCTCGGATGTAATGCCATAAAGACCTCCTGTGGTTGATGTGGCGTAAAAGAGGTAATCCCCGCTGCCTGCGAATATTTTGTAAAAATAATCGGAAAATTCAAATTCCCTGCCCCAGTCGCGTAAATCTGTATCAACAGTTTTTATCAGGTATCCTCCGTCGGCGTGAAATCCCAGCATCGCATTTCCCTCCGCGTCGGTACCGCTTGCGCTTACCCAATTGTTACATTCCAAATCAAAAAGTTTTTCTCCGCCGGAGTCAAAAACATTTACAGTAAAGTTTCCGTCAAACAGGTACACATTTCCCTCACCGTCACAGGTCAGAAGCTCCGGCCATGAAAATTCATCGTCAAAAATGTCACTGATGTCAACGGACGCCGTTTCCGCTCCCTCGCCTGTATACTTTTTCAGCTTGTAGGAACGGCCGTCTTCAACGTAATATTGCCACTTTACTTCCTCCGAGTCTCCGGTATAATCGTCGGGTATTTCAAAGTGATATCTGCGTTCACTTTCCACCATCCAGAAGCCATCAGGTGCGGCACAGACATCGCTGTAACTGTGTTCTGTGTAAAAGCCGTCTTCGGTCTGCACTCCGTGATCCGCGCCAAGAGTGCATATTTCTTTTGCCGTACCGTCTGGTTTAACGGCATATATTACGTTGCAGCTGTCGCCGGTAACATCGTCATATTTGTAAACGCCGGCGTAAAATATTCCGCCGAACTGGTTTGCTCCGTTTACAGTACCGTCCATCCCCTCAATTGTTGTGTAATCGGACGTCCAGACAAGTTTATCTGCGTCGTCCTGTTTCCGGTCTGTATCTGAAACACCGCATGCGGAAAAAACTCCGGCGCACAACAGCATTGCCAGAAGTATAGAAATGATTTTGTATTGTTTTTTCATAGCTGTTCCCTCCGAAAGAATACTGATTTTATGGTAATTTCTTCGCGGGAAATAATCAATTTTCAAAACTTTTAATCTTTCTTGAGATTTTATTAAGAAAACCGCCTCTTCCGAGGCGGTTTTAAAATCAGTATTCAAACTGGCTGTGCCCTATAAATTCACGCACCAGTGAGTGTGGACTCAACAGATTTTCGTCTATGGGTTCCGCCGCCTGAAGCACTGTAAGCAGTTCGTCAAGCTCCGGAATGTGTCCCATAGCCTCCAACTGCTCAAGCAGGAGCTTTTTATAAACTCCAAGTTCTGTGGCGTGGAAAGTGTCAATGGAATGCATCGCCCGATGACTATAAGGCGCGACAAAAAGGCGTTCTCCCCTCTGCACGCTTTTAAACATGGTAACGGTTTCATCAAAACCGCGGTTACGGAAAAGGCTGTCACGTGTCATACGGCGCAGAAGTCTTATCTTTTCAGGCGGCAGCAGAACGTTGCCGCATTTGACCTCTGTCTGAACGCTGACATAAACACGAGAGGTTTTGTCATCGCCGATGGTTATTACCTCCGGGTTGAGTGCGTGGATGCCTTCAAGAATTACAAGTTCTCCGGGCTTGCGGGTAAGAATATGGCCGGAGTTTCCCCGCTTGGACGCCAGGAAGTCATATTTGGGCAGTTCAACGCTTTTACAGTCAAAAATGTCCTGCAGCTGGGCGTTCAGAAATGGAATATCCACTCTTGTGGGAGACTCAAGATCAAGCTGCCCTTTTTTGGCAAGGATAAATTCTTCCTCTGTCAGAGATTTGAAATAGTTGTCCATTGACAGAGTGTGAGTTTCGCATCCCCAACTGTCCAGAAATCTTTCTATCGCCATGGCAGTGGTAGTTTTGCCCGAGCCGGAGGGACCGGATAAAAGGACAATCGGGCGCTGAATTCTCTGAGCGTATATTTCCCGGGCGGTTTCCTCTATACGGCAGGCATATTCGCCGTCTGCAAGAGCTGCGAAATCCGCTACGGACGCGGTTTTTGCATTAATTTCAAAAATATCGGCTTTCATTTCCCGCCTCCAATTTCGTTTTATTTTTATTATACCATACTTCGCTTAAAAACGCCAGAGATATGGTTTAAAACGATAACCAATACACAACATCTATGATTTGAAATGTGAATTAGTGTATGCATAATTTGGATTGCTCATTTTAAAATAAGGTGCTAAACTGAAAACATAAAGATGAACATATTCCTTCCTCCGGAGCTTTTTATATTCTCCTTTCACCAAGGCCCGCCTTTGCCCAGGCGGGTCTTTGGCATTACCATGGAATTTACCCTTGAATTTTGCATCGCCATAGGGTATAATTCTTTGGCATGCCGGTGTGTTGGAATTGGTAGACGAAGCGGACTCAAAATCCGCCGCTGGCAACAGCGTACCGGTTCGAGCCCGGTCACCGGCACCACACAAAACGACAGTTTTCTTATGAAGCTGTCGTTTTGTTTCTTTTCAGCGTGGCGCAGCAAGTATTATTTCAACATTGTCCGCATAGATTGCTATGGGTGATGAAACATGAAAAAATCCTCCTGGAAAATCTATGCATTCTGGATTTTGTTTTCGGAAATAGTTGGCGCGCTCTCCGGCTGGCTGACAAGAGATGGTGTGAAAATATATAACGAAACTGTTGTGCAGCCGATGCTGTCCCCGCCGCCTGTTGTTTTTCCTGTCGTCTGGGGCATTCTTTTCGCCCTTATGGGCGTGGGTGTCGCCCGCATATATTCGGCTCCGGCTTCCGTAGCACGGTCCCGCAGTCTCCTGCTGTTTCTGGTCCAGCTTATCTTCAACTTTTTCTGGAGTATTATCTTTTTCAACTTCCAGGCCTTTGGCTTTGCTTTAATCTGGCTGATAGCGCTGTGGGTTTTGATACTGTTAATGATTTTGTCATTTGGAAAAGTTGACAAAATCGCTGCCTGGATTCAAGTTCCATATCTACTCTGGGTTACTTTTGCCGCTTATCTGAATTTTGGTGTATGGATTCTGAACAAATAATTTCTCGAACGGAGCAAGCTTTATCGCGCTTGCTCCGTTTTTTGCAAATAGCAATCCCCCCTGTTAAGGGGGGATTTTTTAAAAATGGTGCCCGCAGCTCATGCATACGCGATATATTTCGTCGCTGCCAATTGCGCCGGCAAGAATTCCAAGAGGACCTAAAAGAACTGCTCCAATAGTGGCGCTGCCGGCACTGAAACCTTTTTTAAATGCCTGCATTTTATCAGAGCCGGAAATTGGGCAAATAAGACCGTAATTATCGGTTTTGAAACGTATTTCGCCCACTCCTTCTGCATCGGTGCGAAGCTCTGCCTTTTTTTCATAAATTCTGATGCCCCGTACTTCCCTGCTAAGCCAGGCGCCGCCTGCCGCATCTGTTGGTATATTTATCATCACACTTCCGTTTTCCGCAGAAAATGCCACCGCGGATACAGGTGCCTGCATTGGGGAAAGCATCTGCCCATCTGCGCCCAAGAGCCGCATCATGGGAACCGCGCCCATTGAGGGGTTCCATATGTAATTTTCACTGCGTTTTTCAAGGTTTTCAAAATATTTTTCAAGCTCTGTCGCCGTACCTTCAAAGGCCGACTTCATACGCCATATCTCCACAAGTTCAATATAATTTCCCTCTATAAGCTTAAGGTCGATATATCCTCCCTGTTCCTCTAAAATCGCAGACTGGGAGCTTCCATTTTGAAATTTCACAAGCTGGTCCAGGGTGACGCCGAAAAGCTCACTCATTTTAATAAGCTTGTCCAGCTCCGGAGTGGACGCGCCGGTCTCCCACTTTGAAACAGATTGGCGGGACACGCCGAGAGCCTCTGCCAGTTCCTCCTGGCTCATAAATTTAGCCGTACGAAAGGTATAAATGTTTTCGCTGAGAGCCATATTATCGCCTCCTTTGACCAAACGGTAACACAATCGGTTGATTTCAGCCACCAAGCCAACTTTGAATCGTGTCAACCGACGGTTGCTTTTGCTGTTTTTAATTATAATCTACGGACGGAGCTTTGTAAACTTCCCATTTGTTGCCAAGTTGCGGCGACGATGCTATAATAAACAATACATCAACTTTTTGTCGCAATATGGAGGCATTTATGAACATTCTGATACTCAACTGCAGTCCCAAGGGGCAGTACAGCATCACACTGCAGACCTGCCTGTATCTGGAAATTATGTATCCGGAGCACAGTTTTGATATCGTTCACGCGGGCGCGCGGATAAAGGCGCTGGAAACAGACCTTTCCCCGGTGGCACAGGCCGTTAATCGGGCTGACCTTATAATTTTTTCATACCCCGTTTACACCTTCATCGCCCCCTATCAGCTCCACAGACTCATTGAGCTTTTAAAGGAGCAGGGCGTTGACCTCAGAGGTAAATTCGCCGCCCAGATATCAACCTCCAAGCATTTTTACGACGTTACCGCCCACAGATATGTCAAGGACAACTGTCATGACCTGGGCATGAAATACATTGGCGGTCTCAGCGCCGATATGGAAGATCTGACAAAGGCGCAGGGACAGAAGGACGCCCGCAGCTTTTTTGAGTATATCTGCTGGTGCGTGGAAAGAAATATTTTCGAGCCTGCGGTCAAAACCGCTCCTGCCTCCCCCTCTGTTCCGGCTTCCGCCGCTGCGCAGGTGGAGAAAAAGTCCGGAGACGTGGTAATTGTTGCAGACCTGAAAGAAAATGATGCTCAGCTTGCCGGTATGATAGAGCGTTTCCGGGCGGTGTGTGACCGGGAAACAAGGCTGGTGAATATTCACGAATACCCGTTCCGTGGCGGTTGCCTCGGATGCTTCAACTGCGCCCCGGACGGAAAATGCATTTACACCGATGGCTTTGATGATTTTCTGCGCAAAAATATCCAGACCGCCGATGCTATTGTCTGCGCTTTCTCCATCAAGGATCACTCCATGGGCGCCAGATTCAAACTCTATGACGACAGACAGTTCTGCAACGGTCACCGCACCGTTACCGTCGGCACGCCTTTCGGCTACATAGTCAGCGGCAATCTCAGCGCCGAGGAAAATCTGCGCACCATTATGGAAGCCCGGGCGCAGGTGGGTGGAAACTTCCTGGCGGGCGTGGCATGCGATGAAAGCGATACCGACGCATCTGTTGACGCCATGGCGGCAAAACTCAGTTACGCTCTGGATAAAAAACTCACCCAGCCTCAGAATTTCTGGGGCGTGGGCGGCATGAAGATATTCCGCGACCTTATTTTCGTTATGCGGGGCATGATGAAAGCCGACCATAAATTTTACAAGGCTCACGGACAATACGACTTCCCCCAGAAGCAAAAAGGTACTATAATGAAGATGTACCTTGTGGGAATGCTCATGTCCAGCAGCGCTCTGAAAGGCAAAATGGGCAACAAGATGAACGAGGGTATGATAGCTCCCTACAAAAAGGCACTGGACGCGGCGAAAAAAGACAGATAAATCCGGAGGTGCATCATGCAGCACGAGATAACCGCAGTCATCCCTCTTCTTGACGAAAAGGGCAATCTGACCGAGCCGGGATACGCCCGAAAACTTCTGCCCGTTTACGACAGAAAGGCTGTTAAGGCCGGAAAAATGCGTATCAAGGAATGGGATTATTATTACATAGGAAATGACCGCTTCGGAATTGCGCTGACTATTGCCGACAACGGCTATATGGCTCTTGACTCTGTCTCCTTTTTGAATTTCCAGGGTGAAAGCTGGCAGGTGACTAAAAGCCCCATGCGGTTTTTCCCCATGGGTAAGACCAATCTGCCAAGTTCTTCCTCCGCCGGCATTTCCGCCATACGCGGCAAGGATTACGAGCTTAAATTCGTCACCGAAAACGGCGTCCGCCATCTTACCGCCGGTATGGAAAATTTTAAAGACGGCAAGGCTATAAGCATTGATGTTACCCTCACCGACGAGCCTGAGGACTCCATTGTCATCTGCACGCCCTTTGAAAAAAAGGCTCATTTTTACTATAACCAGAAAATAAACTGCCTGCGGGCCGCCGGCACCGTTATTCTGGGCGATGAAAAATACGTCTTTGACCCCTCTGAAAGCTTTGGCGTTCTTGACTGGGGCCGCGGGGTATGGACATATCATAACACCTGGTACTGGGGTTCCGGCTCCGGATTGGTTGGGGGCGAAAGCTTTGGCTTCAACATTGGCTACGGTTTCGGCGACACCTCCGCCGCCAGCGAGAACATGCTGTTCTACAAGGGCAAGGCCCACAAACTCAGCCAGGTTAAATTCAATATTCCCACCAAAAACGGCAGGGACGACTTCTTAAGTCCCTGGACCTTCACCAGCGATGACGGGCGCTTTGAAATGGATTTCGAGCCAATTATAGACAGAGCATCAAACACCGATTTCAAGGTACTCAAAAGCGACCAGCATCAGGTTTTCGGCAAATTCACGGGCAAGGCTGTGCTGGATGAGGGCACGGTTCTTGAAATCAAAGATTTCCTCGGCTTTGCGGAAAAGGTGGAAAACAAGTGGTAAAATGAAAACAGCACGGCTGATGCCGTGCTGTTTTCTTATTTGTCAAAGGCCGGGTTTGACATATACACATTCTTTTTATCCATTTTATCCATCGCCAGCCGCAGCGCTTCGCCGAAGCGTACAAGATGGACATAAATTTCCCTTAGATTCTCCATTCGATTTTAATGGAATCACTGGTGGCGTAGATGACTCGGATGAGCTGATCCACGGTCTGGCGCTTGTCATCGAAGCTCAGCTCTTCCCACATGGTCAGGTGGTTGCAGATCTCAGTGTAGTCAGCTTCTTTATGAAGCTTCAGCTCAGAGATATGTTTCATCAGTTCCTGCTTCTTGCCATCCAGTTCTCGCACCCGTTCGCCGATGTAACGGAAGAGAACATCATCGGCTCCGGCCATACGGTTCATCAGAGCAGAGATCTCATCTTCCACCTGTGTAAGCTCCACATTCAGCGTGGTCAATTCAGGGTTAAGGATATTGCCTTTACGCTTCCTAAGCGCCTTGAATTGCGCCAGTTTCTTGAGCATCTCATTGTAGATCAGCTGTTCAAATTCATCTGAGTAGATCGTGCCGGGACCTTCGCAGGCTCTGGAGTTCATCTTGTTAGAGCAGAGAAAGTATCTGGAGCGTCTGGTCGGGTAGTGTTTGTCTACCAGTGCGTAGCCACAGATGCCGCATTTGATTTTTCCGGCCAGCCATGTGTTCTTGGCTTTCTGGTAAGGTTTGATCTGCTGGGCCTCCAGACACTTTGCGCGGCACTTCAACCATAAGTCAGAAGGGATGATTCCTTCGTGAGGTGCCAGCACCAGATGATTACCTTCCAGATTCATCTGCTTTCGGCCTGTGGCGTCCTGACCCTTGTAATAATAGCAGCCGTTTGTCCCGATGAAATCGCTCGGCTCATTTGCCATGATTGCACCCTGGTCACGGTAGAATTCATAGACCGAGAGGTCGGCACGAACGTAGATGGGGTTTCTGAGAACATCTGCCAGCCGAGTGCGCCCCCACGGTTTGCCGTTCTTCAAGATGCCATGCTCCTGAAAATATCGGATGATATCGCCGTAGGAACACTCGGGTTTAGAATAGAGTTCGTAGATCAACTTGACCTGTTCAGCTTCGTCAGGGTTAATTTCGTACATCGATGTTTTGACACCTTCGATGGTTGTAGGCACCAATCGGAATCCATACGGAACTCTGCCACCCATATAGAAGCTCTTTTGGCTGCGTGAAAAGTAAGCGTCTGTGACACGCTTCTGAATGGTTTCACGTTCCAGCTGAGCAAAGACAATGCAGATATTGAGCATGACTCGGCCCATCGGTGAAGAGGTATCGAACTTCTCAGTCGTTGATACGAACTCGACCTTGTATTTCTCGAATCGTTCCATCATGGTTGAGAAGTCCAGAATTGAACGGCTGATACGATCCAGCTTATAGACGACAACTTTGCTGATGATTCCGTTTTCAATGTCATTCATCATTTCGGCAAAGGCGGGGCGGTCTGTATTCTTACCGCTGTAGCCTCTGTCGGTATATACTTTGTAGGCTTCACCTCGCATCTCATATTTGCAGAACTC
>JAFSIK010000081.1 GCA_017439805.1 Oscillospiraceae bacterium | reverse complement strand
GGGAGTCGGTGAAGTAAGCGGGGACGGTGATAACGGCCTGATAGACCTTCTCGCCCAGATAAGCCTCGGCGTCAGCCTTTAGCTTGGAGAGCACCATGGCGGAAATTTCGGGGGGAGAATACTTTTTGTCGTCGATGGTGACCTTGTAGTTGGTGCCCATCTCGCGCTTGATGGAGGCGATGGTGCGGTCGGGGTTGGTGATAGCCTGACGCTTTGCAACCTGACCGATCATTCTTTCGCCGCTCTTGGAAAATGCCACAACGGAGGGAGTGGTTCTTGCGCCCTCAGCGTTGGCGATAACAACGGGCTCGCCGCCTTCCATAACCGCTACGCAGCTGTTGGTGGTGCCCAGGTCAATACCGATGATTTTAGCCATAATTTTTTCCTCCTGTATGATAACAATATTTTAAATACAAATTCAGTTGGCGACCTTCACCATGGCGAAGCGAATCACCTTGTCGCCTATTTTAAAGCCCTTCTGGAAGCACTCGGCAACGGTATTTTCACCAAAAGCCTCGTCGTCTATGTGCATCACGGCGTTGTGGTAAGCCGCGTCGAAGGGGCAGTTTTCGCACTCTATTTCCTCCACGCCCAGCTTTGCGAAAATTTCCTTCAGCTGAGTCATGGTCATTTCCACGCCTTTTTTGAAAGCCTCGTCGCTGCATTCGGCCTTCAAGGCTCGCTCAAGGTTGTCGTACACCGGCAGCAGGGCCGCAACGGTGTTTGCCCTGGCGTCGGCGTAGATGCCTTCCTTTTCCTTCTGGCTGCGCTTGCGGAAGTTGTCGTACTCCGCCGCCAGACGCAGGTAGGTATCCTTTTCTATCATCTCCGGGGCAGGAGCCTCGGGGGCCTGCTCCGGGGTATTGGCGGTGTTTTCGGTGTTTTCCGCGGCGGTGTTCTCCGCGGTCTGATTTTCCTTTTCGGGAGCCTCCGGATTCTTTTTCTTGCTCACAGGTCTTTATCCTCCTTTTTGGGACTTTCCAGCGCCGGGGGCGTCTGGGGCCCGCCGAACATTCTGTTAAGGCCCTCTGCAAAGTAGCTCAGTCTTGCCGCTACCTTGGCGTAGTCCATTCTGGTGGGGCCAACCACGCCTATAACGCCCTGCATTCCGTCGCCGATGTTGTAGCTTGCCATAATCACGCTGGTGTCTTTAAGCTCCTCGGCGATGTTTTCCGGGCCGATGAGTATCTTTACCTTGGAGCCGTCCTCCGGCATTGCAAGAGCGTCGGTGCCGGCCTCGTTAAGGTAGGTCAGAAGTTCTCTGGCCTTGCCCGGATCCTGATACTCGGGGTGATTTAAAATGTTGCCCTCGCCGGCCAGGTGGTACTGACCGTGAGCCTGGGTGCTGAGCACCTCGGAAACAAATTCCAGCACCAGAGCAATAAGGGCGCCGGCGGCGCCGCTGCTTAAAACGGCGCTCTGGATTATATCCTGGGTTATCTCTCCCATGGTCAGGCCGGTGAAGTGGGTGTTGAGCACGTCGGAAAGGACGGGCATCTGGGCGGCGCTGATGGGGAAGGGAACCTTGATAAGCTTGTTTTTAACCTGCTCGAGAGTGGTCATAACCACCAGAATGAAGCTCTGGCTGTCCACGAAGATGACCTCAAACCGCTTCACCGCCACACGGGGCGCCCTTACGGTGGACAGGGAGTAGGAGGGCAGCAGGGTCAGCTTGGAGACTATTTTGCCCGCCTGGTCGATGACTTTGTCCAGCTCGTTCATTTTCTCCGACAGGGCGCTGTTCATCTTTTCCGTTTCCTCAACGCTGAGGCGATAGTCACGCATCAGCTCGTCAACGTAGAGTCTGTAGCCCTTGGGAGAGGGGATGCGGCCGGCGCTGGTATGGGGTTTTTCAATGAGGCCCATATTTTCAAGATCCGCCATCTCGTTTCTGATGGTTGCGGAGGAAAGTCCCAGTTCGTCCGCGATGGCCTTGGAGCCAACCGGCTCGGCGGTCTGGATGTAGCTGTCCACCACGGAGCGGAGTATCTGTCGTTTGCGTTCGGTAAGTTCCACGGTCTCACCCCATATCTTGTGCCGGATTAGCACTCTCGTCATATTTTTAGCACTCAAAACCCGCGAGTGCTAACCACAGCTTAAATATACCACTTTTGCAGGTAATGTCAACCTTTTTTACTAAATTAATTATTTAAATAATTGTAAATAAGAAAAAGCCCTCCCCGTGAAGGGGAAGGCTTTGTTTTTACTGATGCTTGCCCTTGAGAGCTTTCATTCTCAGGCCGTGGTCAAGAATCTGCTTTCTCAGGCGCAGATTTTTGGGAGTGACCTCCAGAAGCTCGTCGTCGGCCAGAAATTCCAGACACTGTTCCAGACTCATCTGCTTGGGGGGCACAAGGCGCAGAGCCTCGTCGCTGCCGCTGGCGCGCATATTGGTCAGCTGCTTTTTCTTGCAGACGTTGACGGTGATGTCCTCGCCCTTGGGGCAGCTGCCAACCACCATGCCGGCGTAAACGGGAGTGCCGGGGCCGATGAACATGCTGCCTCTGTCCTGCACGCCGAAGATGCCGTAGGCCACGGCCTCGCCGGTTTCAAAGGCAACAAGGGAGCCGGTGTTGCGGCGGGTAACCTCACCCTTGAGGGGCTGGTAGCTGTCGAATACCGAGGCCATGATGCCCTCGCCCCGGGTGTCGGTGAGAAATTCGTTTCTGTATCCGAAAAGACCTCTGGAGGGAATAAGGAACTCCAGCTTCATGCGGCTGCCAACGGGGGTCATCTGGACGAAATCACCCTTACGGGCGGAAAGCTTTTCGATAACGGCGCCCACGGCGTTTTCGGGAACGTCGGCCACCAGACGCTCCACAGGCTCGCACAGCACGCCGTCAATGGTCTTGTTGAGCACACGGGGGGGAGATACCTGGAACTCATAACCCTCGCGGCGCATGGTCTCGATAAGAATGGACAGGTGCATCTCTCCCCTGCCCGCCACGGCGAAAGAATCGGTGGCGTTTTCGATTTCGCTGACCTTCAGGGAAACATCTTTGAGAGTTTCGCGGAAAAGCCTGTCACGCAGGTTGCGGCTGGTGACGAATTTGCCTTCCTTGCCGGCGAAGGGGGAGTCGTTGATGGAGAAGGTCATCTCCATGGTGGGCGCAGAGATCTTCACAAAGGGCAGGGGTTCGATGGCCTCGGGGGCGCAGATGGTGTCGCCGATGGTAATATCGCCGATGCCGCTCATGGCGATGATATTGCCGGCCTCGGACTGAGTCACGGGAACCTTGCTCAGACCGTCGTATTCGTAAATGCTGACGGCGCGGACAGCCTTGCCCGTCTCGCCGGTGTGGTAGTTTGTGACAACAATTTCCTGGTTCTGCTTAAGAGTGCCCCGCTCGATGCGGCCCACGGCGATGCGGCCCACAAATTCGTTGTAGTCGATGGAGCTGACCAGCATCTGGAAGGGGGCGTCCCTGTCCGCCTCGGGAGCGGGGATATAGTCGATGATGGTATCGTAAAGGGGTTTAAGGTCGGTGCCAACCACGTCGGGAGAGAAAGATGCGGTGCCCTGTCTGCCGGAGCAGAAGAGCATGGGGGATTCCAGCTGTTCGTCGGTGGCGTCAAGGTCGATGAGAAGCTCCAGCACCTCGTCGATAACCTCGTGTATGCGCTGGTCGGGACGGTCAATTTTGTTTACAACAACGATGACCTTGTGACCCAGCTCCAGTGCGCGGCTGAGAACGAAGCGGGTCTGGGGCATGGGGCCTTCGGCGGCGTCAACCAGCAGAATTACGCCGTTTACCATTTTGAGAATACGCTCCACCTCACCGCCGAAATCGGCGTGGCCCGGGGTATCAACGATGTTTATTTTGTAGCCGTTGTAGCTGACGGCGGTGTTTTTGGCAAGGATGGTGATGCCGCGCTCCCGCTCCAGGTCGCCGGAGTCCATAACGCGCTCGCCCACGTCCTGATTTTCACGCCATACGCCGCTCTGCTTTAAAAGTTCGTCAACCAGAGTGGTTTTTCCGTGGTCGACGTGAGCGATGATGGCTACGTTTCTTAAAGTTTCGTTGGTCATATTGTATCAACTCCCATATTTAACCCACAGATTATACTCTCCCTAAAGCGCGTCTGTCAAGGGCGCAACATTATAAAAATAATATCCGCGTTGACAGCCGCCTCCGCCGGGAATATAATGCTTTCAAAAAGTTTCCGGAGGTGGGAGTATGACCGCCGCAAACTGCCGCGGCACTGTCCGCGCGGCAAACGTGGGCTACATAGTGCAGTCCATGATAAACAATTTTGCCCCCCTGCTTTTCATAACATTCCAAAACCAGTACCAGGTCACCCTCACCCAGATATCCGTCCTTATCGCCGCCAACTTCTGCGCCCAGATAGTGCTGGACGTGGTGGCGGCGGCGCTGGGAGACAAGGTGGGTTACCGCCCTCTTGTCATCCTTGCCCAGGTGCTGGCGGCGGCGGGAATAATCGGCCTTGCCCTTCTGCCGGAGATAATGCCGCCCTTTGTGGGACTGCTTATATCCGTGGTGGTGTACGGCTCCGGCGGCGGCCTGACGGAGGTGCTGCTGACCCCCATCGTGGAGGCCTGTCCCATTAAGGAAAAGGACAAGGCGGTAAGCATGCTCCACAGCTTTTACTGCTGGGGCGGCGTGGGTGTAATCATCGTTTCCACCGCCTTTTTCAAAATTTTCGGTCTGGAAAACTGGAAGATAATGTGCTTTATCTGGGCTGTTATACCGGTGATAAACGCCATCTCCTTCGCCAGAGTGCCGATTTACGAGCTTGTGGCAAAGGAAAAGCGCATGACCGGCGGTCAGCTTGCCAAAAACGGGGTTTTCTGGCTTCTTCTCATATTTATGTTCTGCACCGGCGCCTGCGAAATGGCTCTTGCCCAGTGGGCATCCGCCTTTGCCGAGGAGGGCCTTGGAGTATCCAAATCCATGGGCGATCTGCTGGGCCCCTGCATGTTTCTGATACTTAAGGGCATTGAGCGGGTGGGTTACGCCCGCATCGGACACAAAATACCTCTGTGGGGTTTCATGGTGCTGTGCGCCCTGCTGAGCGCTCTGTGCTATTTCGTCATCGGCCTTGTGGGCGTGCCGGGAGTATCCCTGGCCTTTTTCGCCGTGGCCGGTTTTGCCAACGGCGTAATGTGGCCGGGAACGTTTTCCCTTGCCTCCCGGGCCCTGCCTCAGGGCGGCACGGTCATGTTCGGAATGCTGGCTCTGTGCGGTGACCTGGGCTGCGCCGCCGGCCCCCTTATCACGGGTCTGGTTTCCCGGGCATTCGGCGGAAGCCTTCAGGCGGGACTGCTTTTCGGCACGGTTTTCGGACTGCTGCTGGCGGCGGGACTTTTCCTGCTTCGCCGGGTGGCCCGCTCCGCCACGGAAATATAAAAAATCCCCCGGCTAAAGCCGGGGGATTTGGTTTACAGGGTTTACCGGCAGATAAAACTCCACCAGTCCTCCTCGCTTTTGCCCTCCACGGATTTGAACACCTTTTTAAGGGCGGTTTCCACTTCGGCGGCTCTGGGGCCGATGATGCCGGAGCAGATGAACACGCCGCCCTCACAGATAAGGTCGGGAGCAACGGGGGCGATATTGAGGATAACGTCCGCCACGATATTGGCAAGAACGATGTGGGATTTTTCCGCCGTGAAGCGCTCTTTCAGCTTTCCGGTGGTAACGTCGCCGGTGACAGGTTCATACTTGTCCGGCCCGAAGCCGCTCAGAGCGGCGTTGGCGGCTGAGATGTCACGGCCTCTGGGGTCAATGTCAACGCCGCAGGCGTGACCCGCGCCCAGAAGCAGGGCCGCGATGGACAGTATGCCCGAGCCGCAGCCAAGGTCAAGCACCTTTTCCCCGCCCTTTACAACGCCTTCAAGAGCCCGCAGGCACAGTCTGGTGGTGGCGTGGCCGCCGGTGCCGAAAATGGTGCCCGGGTCAAGGCGCAGAACCTTGCGCCCGTCGGGGTTTTTCGGCTCCTCCCACTCCGGACAGATAAGAAGCCTCTCCCCGATTTCCAGAGGTTTGTAATAGGCCTTCCAGTTGTTTTCCCAGTCCTCATCCTTCACGGTGGCGCTGTGGGACAGGGCGCCGCAGTCGGCGATGCCGGCGGAAAGCTCCTCCAACCTGGCGGGCAGGCGAGCGTCCTTTTCCAGATACAGCTTCACCCGGCTCATGTCCTCAAAGGACTGCTCCAGGTCGCTGTCTATGTAATCCCAATACTGGCGGTTGGTTTCAAGAAACTGTTTGAACTGCTCTCCGTCCTCCACGCTGAAGGCTCCGTGGCCCAGAGCCACCAGCCGGTCGCACAGCCGGTCAAGCTGTCCTTCTTTGGGAGAAATTGTAATTTCCATCCAATCCATAGATAAATGCCTCCTTGAAAATCACCTTTCATCTGATATTGTACCATAAAAAACTTGAATGTCACGACAAAAGGTTATATAATATTGAATATTAAATTGCTGTTACCCCCAAAATCATAAGGAGTAATATACAGAATGAAGAAACAAAAAGAGGGAAGAAAGCTCAAATATATCAACCCCATGGACCGCGTTCAGAATTTTATCATGCCCGAAAAGAGCGTGGCCTCCAACTTTTACAAAGACACTCTGGACATCGGCCCCGCCGAAACCTACATAAAGCGCAAGCGCGAGGAAGGTCTCAAAGGCTTCGGCCTGCTGCACGTTTTCCTTGCTTCCTACGTGCGCACCATCTCCCAGCGCCCCGGCCTTAACCGCTATATCCGCGGTCAGAAAACCTGGGCCAGAAACGGCGTTGAGATAAGCATGGTCGTTAAAAAGGAGCTGAAGCTGGACGCTCCCGAGACCGTTATCAAACTTTTCCTCAAACCCGACTGCACCGCCGACGATATTTACCACTCCATTATGGAAAAAATCGAGGAAGGCCGTCAGGAGGGCGACAACAACGGTCTGGACAAGGCCGCCCGCGCCCTTAACTACATCCCCGGTCTGGTGCTGAAAATCGCCGTGTGGCTTATCAAGCTGCTGGACTATTTCAACCTGCTGCCCCGCTTCCTCACCAGACTCAGCCCCTTCCATGCCTCCATGTTCATCACCAGCATGGGCTCTCTGGGACTGCAGCCCATCTATCACCACCTGTACGACCTGGGCAACCTGCCCGTATTCGTGGCGCTGGGCGCAAAAAACAAGGACTATGTTCTTGACCGCCACGGCAACGTAAATGAGCGCCGCTCCGTGGACTTCACCGCCGTTCTGGATGAGCGTATCGCCGACGGTCAGTACTACGCCAGCTGCTTCAAGCTTATCAAGCACTACTTCACCCATCCCGACCAGCTTGACAATCCTCCCGAAAAAGTGGTGGAGGAAGTCCGATAAAAACCAAACCCCCTCAAAGGGCGGACTCACACAGGGATTTATACGCTCCAAACCGGATCTTTTTCCGCAATTCTTCGTTAAAAAGCCACGGCAGGCGTCAGCCTTGCCGTGGCTTTTTGTCTTGTCCTGGGAAAAAATCTCTCGCTTTGGAGTGCAGGGCAGTTTTGAACAGAAGATTTTTCTTCACAGCGGTCACCGGTGACCGCGGGAATACTTGATGTATTTCAAGGAAACCGGGGGGTGCTGTGGAAGAAAAGATTCATTCAAAACCGCGTAAATCCCTGTGTGAGGCCGCCCAACGAGGGGGTTTTTCTTATTTAAATCTCACCGCCGTGCCGTAGGCCAGAACCTCGGCGGCTCCCTGAGTTATGGCGGAGGTTGTAAATCGCACCGCCACAACGGCGTCGGCGCCCATATTCGCCGCTTCCTCCAGCATACGGGAGGTGGCGATGTCCCGGGCATCGTCCATCATTTCCTTGTAGGCCACCATTTCGCCGCCCACAAGGGTCTTGAAGCTGGCGCCGATGTCCTTTCCGATGTGCCTGCACTGCACGCTGCTTCCCCGGGCCATACCCAGAACCTCAAGCTCTTTTCCGTTAATTCCTTCTGTGGTTACAAAAATCATGGTTACACCGGCCTTTCCTGTTTGATGGCATCATTATATCACTGCCGCGCCGGTATGTAAACGCCCCTAACGGGGCGTTGCGCCCCGCGTAACGGTTTATGTCCCCTCTCCCTCACCCCTTGCGGGGGTATCGGTCGGGGATGACTCCCGTGCGTTCGTGGCGCTGGGCACAAAAAAGCCGCGCAGGTCTGGCGACCTTCGCGGCTTTTTGGCACCCCCGGCGCGACTCGAACGCGGGGCGTTGCGCCCCGCGTAACGGTTTATGTCCCCTCTCCCTCACCCCTTGCAGGGGTATCGGTCGGGGATGACTCCCGTGCGTTCGTGGCGCTGGGCACAAAAAAGCCGCGCAGGTCTGGCGACCTTCGCGGCTTTTTGGCACCCCCGGCGCGACTCGAACGCGGGGCGTTGCGCCCCGCGT
>JAFSIK010000080.1 GCA_017439805.1 Oscillospiraceae bacterium | reverse complement strand
TCTGGACCGACGTGGTCTGGGGCGATGTGGACTATATGTTCGTGGATATGCCTCCCGGAACCGGCGATGTGCCTCTGACCGTGTTCCAGTCCCTTCCCGTGGACGGCATCATCATTGTCGCCACTCCGCAGGAGCTTGTCAGCATGATAGTTGAAAAGGCTGTGAAGATGGCTGCCATGCTGAACATTCCCGTGCTGGGTCTGGTGGAGAATATGTCCTGGTACGAATGTCCCACCTGCGGCGAGAAGCTGCCCGTATTCGGAGAAAGCCACGCCGCCGAGACCGCACAGCGCTTCAATATTCCCAAGTACGCCTGCATGCCCGTGAATCCCAAACTGGCCGCCGCCTGTGACCGCGGTATGATTGAACTGCACGAGGGCGACTGGCTGGATGAGATGTTCCTGCACATCGAAAAAAGTGTAAACTGATGGAAAGAAACAAAAGAGAAGAGCTCCTTTCCCGACTGCCTTTCTGGGGAGACCTTTCTCCCATGCAGAAACAGCGCTCCATTGACGCCTCCCGCATCATAGAATTTAAAAAAGGCACCCCCGTGCACAACTGCTGCTGCGGACAGGGAGAGTGCCTTGGGCTGCTTCTGATACAAACCGGCTCGGTGCGAACTTTCATATTGTCCCAGGAGGGCAGGGAAGTGACGATTTTCCGCCTGTTTGCCGGGGATGTGTGCCTGTTTTCCGCCTCCTGCGTAATAAAGCAGATAACCTTCGACACACACATTGTGGCCGAGGAGGACACTACCGCCCTTATCTTCAGCGCGGGTATGCTTGCAGACCTTATCCGCGAAAATCTTGCGGTGGAGAGGTACATATACACCTCCGCGGTGGAGCGCTTTTCCGAAGTCATGCAAGTGTTCCAGAACCTGCTTTTCATGTCTCTGGAGCAGCGCATAGCAAACTTCCTGCGTGAAGAAAGCAACCGTACCAAAAGCTCTGAGATTCGCCTTACCCACGAACAGGTTGCAAAGCACACCGGTTCCGCCCGTGAGGCCGTAACCCGCACGCTCAAAGGCTTTGCCGAAGAGGGCGTGGTGGAGCTTAAACGCGGCAAGATAGTCATTACCGACCCCGATGCCCTCAGCGACATCTGCGGCTGATTTAGGAGGCGTATCAACGTGACAGCTCTTTGGATAATCATTGCCATAATCGTGGTCATTGCGCTGCTTTTGTGGATAATCGCAGAGTTTATGTTCAAGAAATTCTTCGTACGCGATAACCCCGAGCGCACCGAGGAGGATTTCCACAAAACCGTCTTAAAAAGCAAAAACCCCGAAACGCTGCCCCGAATCAAGGCCGACGGCGAGATTATGAAAAAGCGTCCCTATGAAAGCGTGACCATAACCAGCCGCGACGGGCTGAAGCTTCAGGGCCGGGTGTTTTTGAATCCAAATCCCACAAACGACACCATTTTGCTGGTGCACGGCTATAAAAGCCGGGCATATTTCGACTTCGGCTGCGGCTTTGACGGTTATCAGAAACTGGGACTGAACATAGTTCTGGTGGACCAGCGCGCCCATGGCGACAGCGAGGGCAAATACATAACTTTTGGCGTAAAAGAGCGCTTTGACGTGGTGGACTGGGCCAACTGGCTGGTGGAGCGCTTCGGCGCGGACAGCAAGCTGTTGGTGGGCGGCATGTCCATGGGCTGCACCTCTGTGCTGCTGGCCGCCGGTGAGCCGGATTTCCCCAAAGCAATTCGCGGTCTGATTGCCGACTGCGGCTTTACATCTGCCGGCGACGAATTCCGCCACGTGATGAAATCCGCCCTGCACATTCCCACCTTCCCGCTGCTGAATATCGTAAACATCATCTCCAAAAGCCGCGCAGGCTTTACCGCCGATGAGATAAGCACCGTGGACGCGGTTAAAAACATTAAAATCCCCGTGTATTTCTTCCACGGCGAAGCTGACAACTTCGTTATTCCGGAGTTTTCGAAGAGAAATTACGACGCCTGTTCCAGCCCGGACAAGCGGATTTTGCTTGTTCCCGGCGCGGACCACGGTATGAGCTACCTCATTGATGAGGAGGGCTACGCCGCGGGACTTGAAGATTACATAGGCTCTCTGTAAAAAAAGAACCCCCGAACAAAATGTTCGGGGGAATTTTTTATCCAAGGGTCAGATTGCCATCGCCCCAGATGGGGATGGCTTCGCCCAAAAATGTAGGCAGAGGCTTGAAAACGCAGTAGAAAAAGTCCTTGTTTCTTGCCAGTATCTCCCGTGCGTCACGGTAAAACTGGGCGGTGTACTGCCGTGGGTCGGAAGCCACGCCCACAGCGTCCAGACCAAGACTGCGGGCCACATAAACCGCCCTGTAAAGGTGATACTCCTGGGTTACAACAACGACGCTGTCAACCTGAAAAACCTCCAGCGCCCGGTACATGCTCTCGTAGGTAGAGAATCCGGCGTGGTCCATGAAAATGTCCGCTGCCGGCACACCCGCCTCCAAGGCGTAGTCGCGCATAACGTTGACCTCGTCATAGCTGATCTGCCCATGGTCTCCGCTGAGCAGCAGCTTTTTGCCCGCACCGGAAAAGTACAGCTCAATACCGTAATCCAGCCTGTCGGACAGCATGGGAGAAGGCTTGCCGTTCCACACGCCGGCGCCAAGCACCAGTACACAGTCCGCCTCCAGCCCTGCGGCCTGTTCAGTTGTCAGAATGTGCTGTTCGGCAGTGTGTATTACAACATAGTTGACTATCAGCGCGAAAGCGGCGGCAAACATGGCGATTATAACGATTATTATGACAATCAGACGAAGTGCCCGCCATAATTTTAAAGGTTTTTTCATAGAAACGCTCCGGGAAAAGTTTTATTAAAGTATAGCCCAATACAGCGTAAAAAGCAACAAAATAAGCCGCACCGGCTTGGCGACCGGTGCGGCTTTGTGCCCCTATAAATTATGACTGAAAAATGGCAGTTTTAAATAGTTCAGAAACAACCCTTATTTCTTATCGTTCTTATTCTTTTTGTCCTGACGGGCAAAACCGATAAAAGTAATGATAAGCAGAACTGCGCAGAAGCAGAGCAGATAAACAGGTACAAATACAGGCATTATATATCCCCCTTATTTCCACTTAACGTTTTTGCCGGAAGAAATCTTCCAGATAAGGGTAATCACGATGGTGATGACCATTCCGACTACAAACTGCAGGATAATGTCTTTAAGAAGCCAACTCATAATTCGTTTACCTCCTTATTTGGGCTGATCAAGGATCACGCTGTCACCCTTATAGTTAAAGCCGTATTTTTCCTTATACTTCTTGGTACGCAGGCCGGGCTCGCCGGGGAGCACAGCGGTAAGTATAACACCAAGAATGATGGAAACAGCCATAACCATGTAGATGTTCAGAGCGAAGATACCCATCAGAATGTTGTTCATGAACGCAGGAGGCCAGAAGGTCCAGATAATACCTACGACATAAGAAACAACAATAGTGATCCAGGCGGCAACCTTGGAAGACTTCCAAATCATGCCCAGGAAGTATACCACGAATACGGGCATACCGAAGGAGAAGCACCACAGGAACAGGGTGAACAGAACGTCCATCTTCAGGGCGGCGATGCCGCAGATGATAGCCTGAATAAGAACGCAGACACGCAGCCACTTCAGGTGTTCCTTGTCGGACATGTTGGGCTTCCATGCGCGCTTGATAATGTCGGTGGCGATAACGTTGCCGTTGCCGAGGAAGATGGAACCTGCGGTGGACAGAGTCGCAGACAGCAGGGAGATCATCAGCAGGCCGACAATGGGAGTGGGCAGAGTTTCGAGAGCCAGGGAAGGAACAATCAGCTTGGCAACTTCGCCGCCGGCTTCAGCACGGGCAACAACGGAAGCAATAGCTACACCGATGCAGGCCATGAGAACCCAGGGTACGCAGGACATCATGTTCATGCCGGCGCCAAGGAATACACCACGGCGGCAGGCCTGATCGTCCTTGGCAGCGAAGAAGGGCTGGTTCATGCACTGGGAGACAGCGCCGCAGGTAGAATGCAGAACGATAACGGGGATGATGGTCTGCAGCCATACGTCGGGTCTGTCAAGGTTCATGTTGGACAGCAGGTGAGCGCCGCCCAGGGAAGCGTTGTAGAACTCAACAACAGCGTCCAGGCCACCAAGGTTGGCAACGACCCATACAGCTACCATGATCAGGGAGATGTAGGAGCCGACGATCAGAACGATGGAGTTGATAACGTTCAGCCAGGCCATCTGCAGAACGCCACCGAAGAAGACGTAGAAGATAGCCAGAATCAGACCGATGATGATACACCAGGGTCTGTAGGAGATGGCGCCGCCGGAAAGACCATAGATAGCGGTGCCGATGGCGCACAGCTCAGCAGTGCCGATGCCGGCCCAGGTCATGGTCTGGAAGCAGGCATGGACGGCGCCGAGGTCGCGGCCAAACATTTTTTCAATGATGGCGGGAACGGAGCCCAGGCGGGTCTGACGGACCCAGGGGCCGAACCACAGCATCATCAGGGGCAGGAAGATGGCGCCGGCGCCAATGCCCCACCACATAGCGGTGGCACCCTGGCCGTTGGCGGCAGTTTCCCACAGGCTCAGAGTGTGGCCGGAGCCCAGAGGTACCAGAACGAAGCAGAAGGTAACCAGAGCCCAACCCATGCCGTCACCGGCATTACGGAAATCCTGAGCGGTTTTAACTTTTCTTTTAGTATACAGGGTAGCAATGACGATTAGCGCTACGAAGTATACAAGAGCAATCGCTAATGCCAAAAAAATCCCTCCTCAATTTTTCCACTTTTCAGTCTTGGAAATATGCTTTTTCCGACGCGAGGGGACGCGGCGGAAAATGAAAACGTGCCGTCATACAATGGCGGTCCGTATTTCACAGATTCAGTTGACAAGGTGCGCAGTTTTAAAGGGGTTGTTCACACAAATTTTACAACATTCCAGAGGCATATGTCAATTTTTCCTTGTGCAACTCGCACCATTTTGGCGTTTTGCCGTTAGATAATATATAAAATTTGTACGAAACACTGAAAATCTTTACATAGATATTAACTAATTGTGTTGAGAATTTTTTAATATGTAAATTTTCTTTTTTACTTTTGGGCAGCGGAGTGAATAAACGAAGCCACCGCCGCGCTGCTTTACAAAACGATATATTATAATGTATACTCATTTCTGTAAAAAAAGACCGTTCCGGGGAGGTGGACGCCACGGAAAAAACAAATGCCATGCGTATTCTGGAGCAGGCGGGGATACCCTTTACAACCGCAAGCTACGATTATGACGAAAACGACCTTAGCGGTACTCATGCGGCGGATAGCCTGGGACTGCCCTATGAGCGCGTGTTTAAAACTCTCGTGGCAAGAGGTGCTAAAAATAACATATACGTTTTCTGCATCCCCGTGTGCTGTGAACTGGACCTTAAAAAGGCCGCCCGGGCGGCAGGGGACAAGAGCGTGGAACTTATCCACGTAAAGGAGCTTCTCGGCATTACCGGATACATACGTGGAGGCTGCTCTCCGGTGGGCATGAAAAAGAAGTATCCCACAATATTTGACGAAACCGCTTTGCTGTACGAAACGATATCCGTCAGTGCCGGAATAAGGGGGACTCAAATGACCCTTTCCCCTGTGGAGCTTATGGAATTTATCGAAGCTGCTCAGGCCGATATCGCCAGCCAGTCGGTATAGTTGACAATGCTGTGAATTGGGAATATAATATAATTTATTAAATATGTAATAATATTGAAGTTTAACATACAGGTAGGAGAGAAAAAATGGATATTTTTGAAAAATGTTATAAACGCCAGCTTTACAATGAAGTAAAGGATATGGGCATTTATCCCTATTTCCACGCTCTGGAGTCCCGCCAGGCCAACGAGGTCATCATGGAAGGCAAGCGCCGCATTATGCTTGGCTCCAACAACTACCTTGGTCTGACCACCAACCCCGATGTTGTTGCCGCCGGCATCAAGGCTTATGAGGATTACGGCTCCGGCTGCTCCGGCTCCCGCTTCCTCAACGGCACTCTGGATATGCACCTTACCCTTGAAAAGGAACTGGCTGAGTTCCTCAACAAGGAAGCCTGCGTTGCTTTCTCCACTGGCTTTATGTCCAACCTGGGCATTATCAGCGCCCTTGTAGGCCGCAATGACTATGTCATCTGCGACCGTGAAAATCACGCCAGCATTTACGACGGCTGCCGTCTGAGCTTCGGCAAGATGGTCCGTTATAAGCATAATGATATGGCAGCCCTTGAGGCTCTGCTCAAGAAAGTGCCCGACGGCGCCGGTGCTCTTATCGTCACCGACGGCGTATTCAGTATGAGCGGCGACATTGCCAATCTGCCCGACATCGTTGACCTTGCCAAGAAGTACGGCGCCCGCATCATGGTGGACGACGCTCACGGCCTTGGCGTTATCGGTGAAGGCGGCCGCGGCACTGCCAGCCACTTCGGCCTTGAAGAAGAAGTTGATATTTACATGGGCACCTTCAGTAAGTCCCTGGCAAGCCTTGGCGG
>JAFSIK010000079.1 GCA_017439805.1 Oscillospiraceae bacterium | reverse complement strand
CGATCAGCTTGACAGCGTCTGCATCACTTTTGACAAGCTGGACAAAATCGGCGTGGAAGGCATTCAGACGGAACTGACCGAAAAAGGCTTTCCGGCAGAAGCTGTAGCAAATCTTGTTAATATGATCAATGACGGTCTGAGCCTTGAAAACGCTACAGGCGACGAGAAAGTAATCTCTGATCTGAAATATGTCATTGATACCTGCAATCGCCTTGCAAACGGCCGTTTTAAAGCTGTTTATGATCCATCTCTGGTTCGTGGCATGGGATACTACACCGGCATGGTATTTGAAATTGGATGCAGTGAATTTTCCGGCAGCATCGCCGGCGGCGGCAGATATGACGATATGGTTGGAAAATTTCTTGGTGAAAAGATCCCCGCTGTAGGTTTCTCCATTGGATTTGAACGCATTTTCGGCATTCTTGCCGAGCGCGGATTCCAGATCCCCACGGCTAAAAAGCGTCTGGCTCTGCTCTACGGCATCGAGGATGACATTACCGCTGTTATTGCAAAAGCTGATGAACTTCGCGCCGAGGGATACGAGGTCAATATGCTGACCCGTGCCAAAAAAATGGGCAAGCAGATTGCTTCTCTCACTGAATGGGGATACGGCTATCTGCTGGTATTCGGCAGGGAAGAAGTGGAAGCTCTCGAGGGTTGACAATGAGCGAAAAGAAGGTATTTATTGCCGAGGGCGCCCGTCTTGTGGGTGACGTACAGTTGGGCGAGGACTGCGGCGTTTGGTACAACGCGGTCATACGTGCTGACAAAAGTACCGCAACTATCGGAAATCGCAGCAACATACAGGATAACTGTACCGTCCATGCTGAGGTTAATTTCCCGGTTACAATCGGCAATGATGTCACCGTTGGACACGGTGCCATAATTCACGGCTGCACCATAGAAGACTGCTGCCTTATAGGAATGGGTTCCATAATAATGAACGGCGCTGTAATAGGCGAGGGAAGTATGGTAGGAGCCGGAGCGATGGTTACCGGCGGAAAAATCATTCCTCCCGGCAGTCTTGTTCTGGGCAACCCTGCAAAAGTAGTCCGTCCCGTTACCGCCGAGGAAAGAGAGCAGATACTTGAATCTGCTAAGGAATACATGCATTTTGCCGCTTTGGCAGGAGGCAAAAAATGAACATTCAAATCTTTGGCAAGAGCAAATGCTTCGATACTAAAAAGGCCGAACGCTATTTTAAAGAGCGTAATATTAAATTCCAGAGCATTGATCTTATGCGTTTTTCCATGAGCAGAGGCGAGTTTGACAGCGTGCGTAAAGCTGTTGGCTCCATTGAGGAAATGCTTAACGAAAAGGCGGACCTTTCTCAGATAAACTATCTGGCATACGAAGAGGATAAGATTGAAAAAATTCTGGATGATCCCAGATATTTAAAGACTCCCATCGTCAGAAACGGCCGTCAGGCCACCGTGGGCTATCAGCCCGATGTATGGAAAACCTGGGAATAAAAATGGCGGAGGGCGTGAAAAACGCCCTATGATTAAGGAGGATTAAATAATGAAAGAGTATAAGTTGGTTTTTTTAAACAAAGGATTAAAAGCATCCCGTGAAAAAGATTTGGATCAGGCTCAGGACGTTATTAATGAGTATGTTGCAAAAGGTTGGCAGCTTCAGCAAATCATATCGCCAAACGATGTAATGGGTGCATTAGTAGGCTTGTTTTATAAAGAACAATAATATAGGGGCAAGGTTAATAAAGCCTTGCCCCCTTTTTTAACAGCACAAGCTTTTCTTAAAAAAAGAACCCCGCTGCGTAGATGCAGCGGGGTTTTGTATCGTTTCTTAGAAGATGGCCAGCTTTACGATCAGGCCGCAGAATACGATGGAAACGGTGGAAACGAGCTTAATGAGGATGTTCAGGGAGGGGCCGGAGGTATCCTTGAAGGGATCGCCTACGGTGTCGCCGATAACGGCAGCCTTATGGCAATCGGAGCCCTTGCCGCCGTGGTTGCCGCCCTCGATGTACT
>JAFSIK010000006.1 GCA_017439805.1 Oscillospiraceae bacterium | reverse complement strand
GCTCGCCCACCACGCACAACTGGTCGATAGCGGCGGGACGGTAGATGTCACAGGCCACCAGCAGGGGGCGATGGCCCTTGCTCTTAAGCAGTTTTGCCAGCTTACCGCTGTGGGTGGTTTTACCGGAACCTTGCAGACCGCACATCAGGATGACGCAGGGCGGGCGGTTGGCGTTGGCCAGAGGTGCCGCCTCGCCGCCCATCAGCTCGACCAACTGGTCGTTGACGATCTTGATGACCATCTGGGCGGGGGTCAGGCTCTCCATCACCTTGGCGCCTACGGCGGCCTCCACCACTTTATTGGTGAAGTCCTTGGCCACCTTATAGTTAACGTCCGCCTCCAGCAGAGCCAGGCGCACCTCACGCATGGCTTCTTTTACGTCCGCCTCGCTCAATTTGCCGCGGTTGCGGAGTTTCTTAAATGCCGAGGACAGCTTTTCGCTGAGTCCTTCAAAAGCCATGGGAGATCACCTGCCTTTCTGTGACGGAATGGGATAAACAAGCTTATTCGGCCTTTTCCAGCATACTGGCCAGCACCATAATGCGGGCGGCGCTGTCGGAAACCTCGCTGGGGCAGCCGGGGAAGGCGCTGTACTGTCGGATGGTCTGCGCCAGCGCGTAGATCTCCTCGATGTCGGCGCTGATCTTGCGGAAGCGGCGGGCCAGACCCAGTCGCTCCTCCATCTCCAGCATCTGTGCCTCGGCGCGTTTGATGGCGTCGCGGACACCCTGGCGGGTGATGCCTTCGTTTTCGGCGATCTCGGACAGGGAGAGATCGTCGTTGTAGTAATAGTCAACCATATCCCGCTGCTTTTCGGTCAGCATCTCGCCGTAAAAATCCAGCAGTAAGGAAATCTCCAGATTCTTGCCCATAAATACGCCTCCGTTTCGTGAAAATCGGGGTATAATGTAAAGGGTTTTGCTTTACATAGATTATACACGATAAACCCGCTGATGTCAAGCCTTTTTTGCATATCTGTAAAGGTTTTTTGCTTTCCGCGAAAGCGGCGAAAAGTATTCCCCGAAATGAGCAAATTTTGTGGAAAATTTGCTCAAGCAGAGAGGGCTTGCTCCCGCCGTCTGCGACGGCACGGGACGTCGTGGGCGCCCCTTTTTCGCGCTTCGCGTCCACCTCATCCACCGCCGTTCAGCGGTCCCCCTTCCCCTCGAGGGGAAGGCTGTCAAGGTGGTGCGTAAAAGAAAAGCCTGCGGATCGCTCCGCAGGCTTTTGGGTTAGTGTTTAACGATGTTGGGAATGATGTTTGCCGCATTGGTATGCGTAATCGTGCCAAGATATTTGCTGCCGCAGACGGGACACTCCGTCACGTTCGAGTCCGCGATAAACTCACCGCAACCGCTGCAGAATTTTTTGCCCAGATAAGGGGTGATATCCACCTCAGGCTGGGCAGGTTGAGCAGGCTGTGGAGCAGAGGTCGCGCCGGTAATTTGAGAGTCAGCAGGCTGAGGGGTGGGTGTAGCAGGAGCCTCGGACGGAGAGACCGGAGCCGTACCGCCTTCACGCAGATAAATGGCCGTATCCACAATTTCGCCGAAACCATAAGCGTAATAGGAGAAGATAACGATCAAAGCCGGACACAAGGTCATAAGCAAGAATCCATACAGCGCAAATTCTTGGTCTATGAGAATCAAAACAAAACCTGCAACAACGAAAATTGCCGATGCCAGGATCGCTACCGCCTTGACCAGTGCCTTGATTTTTTTACCAACGTTATTATACATAGCAGATGCCCTCCTTTTTGATGGTTTCAGTATATCATTTGTGCGAATTTTGTCAAGTGGAGCGGTCGAGAACACCCGAACAACAACCCCTCCGT
>JAFSIK010000005.1 GCA_017439805.1 Oscillospiraceae bacterium | reverse complement strand
GGCTCCCTGCCTTACGGCGCCCAGCGCCGTCTGGAGATCGTCCGCGCTCTGGGTACAAACCCCAGCCTTCTGCTGCTGGACGAGCCTGCCGCCGGTATGAACCCCTCCGAAACCGCGGAGCTGATGGAAAACATCATCAAGATCCGCGACACCTTCCAGATCGCAATCATGCTCATCGAGCACGATATGAACCTTGTTATGGGCATCTGCGAGGGCATCGCCGTACTGAACTTCGGCAAGATCATCGCCAAGGGTACCGCCGACGAGATCCAGTCCAATCCCCTTGTCATCGAGGCCTATCTGGGCAAGAAGAAGGAGGGCTGATGAATGTCTGAAATTCTGAAAGTTGATAATATCAACGTCTATTACGGCGCCATTCACGCCATCAAGGGCGTATCCTTCCACGTAAACGAGGGCGAAATCGTTACCCTCATCGGCGCCAACGGCGCGGGTAAGTCCACCATTCTGCAGACCGTATCCGGACTTCTCACCTCCCGCACCGGCTCCATCACTTTCTGCGGCGAAAATCTGGGACACATTCCCTCCCACAAGATCGTTCAGAAGGGTCTGGCACAGGTGCCCGAAGGACGCCGCATCTTCCTGCAGATGACCGTTCAGGAAAATCTGGACATGGGCGCGTATACCCAGCCCAGCTCCGGCATCAGCGCCGACCTGGATATGGTATATGACCTGTTCCCCCGCCTTAAGGAGCGCCGCAGACAGATCGCCGGTACACTCTCCGGCGGTGAGCAGCAGATGCTGGCAATGGGCCGTGCTCTTATGAGCCACCCCAAGCTCCTGATGCTGGACGAACCTTCCATGGGTCTGGCCCCCATTCTGGTTGAGCAGATTTTTGACATCATCAAGGATCTGCACTCCAAGGGAACCACTATCCTGCTGGTTGAGCAGAACGCCCAGATGGCTCTGTCCGTTGCGGACCGCGCCTATGTTCTGGAGACCGGCAACATCACTCTCAGCGGCACCGGCGCAGAGCTTGCCGCCAGTGACTCCGTCAAAAAAGCATACCTGGGCGGCTGATGCCCGGAAACAGCGCTTCCTTCGGGGGTGCCGATGGCAACCCCGGGGAAGCGTTTTTTAAATTCTCCGGAAAGGAGCGAGCAAACCGTGCAAAATCAAAAAGGCTCCCGCATTATGCTGGCGGCGGCTATGGTCATATTCGGCACTCTGGCTCCCTTTGTGCGAAACATACCGGTATCTTCCGGGCAGCTGGCTTTGTGCCGCGCCGTAATGGCCTCTGTTTTTATCGTGATATTCTTTTTGATACGCGGCAAAGCCCCCAACTTCGCCGGAGCGAAAAAGGATATTCTGCCCCTCATCTTTTCCGGCTTCGCCATGGGGATAAACTGGATACTGCTTTTCGAGGCGTATAAGTACACCACCGTGTCCGTGGCTACACTCAGTTACTATTTCGCTCCCGTCATCGTTATCATCGTCTGTCCGCTGCTTTTCAAGGAAAAGCTTACAAAAAAACAGATAGTCTGCTTTGTGATGAGTACCATCGGCCTGTGTCTGGTAATAAACATTGCCGGTCTGGGCGGCGGCAGCGACCACATCGGAATACTGTTCGGTCTTGGTGCGGCGCTGTTTTACGCCACGGTAATTCTGCTCAATAAATTTATCAAGGGAATAGCCGGAATAGAGCGCACTTTCCTGCAGTTTGTCGCGGCAGCGGTGATACTTATCCCATACGTTGCATTAACCGGCGGCGTGACCTTTGAGGGGATGGGCACAAAGGGCTGGATATGCCTTGTTATTGTGGGCATTGTGCACACCGGCTTTGCCTATTGCCTTTATTTCACCGGTCTTAAAAATATCCCTGGGCAGGCGGCGGCCATACTCAGCTACGTTGACCCCCTTGTGGCGGTTATAATATCCGTTGCTGTGCTCAACGAAGCGCTGACCGTGCTACAGCTTATCGGCGGCATTTTGATACTGGGCTTCACTCTCTTAAACGAGCTGAATGTGGAAAAGTGGATAAAACCGCGGAATAAACAATAAAAAATGACCCGTACCTGCTTCGGTACGGGTCTTGTTTTATTTCATGCTGAGAATGTCGCGGCTGACGGGAGTATAGAAGAGCCGCCGGATTTCGTCGCTGTTGCGGGTCTGGCCCAGTATCCACATCACCTTTGCCAGTACAGCCTCGGTGGTCATATCGTAGGCCTCCAGAATGCGGCCGCTGCCGGCCAGCGCAAATCCGGTATTGTAAACGGCAAGGTCGCTGCCTTCGTTGGGCACCTGCGTGGTCATTATGATGGTTTTGCCCTCTTCCTCAGCTGCCCTGCGAACAAGGTCGTGGAATCCGCCCGTCTGGGGCAGACCGCCTACGCCGAAGCTTTCCACTATCAGCGCGTCGTAGCGGTTTATCATATATTCCATCAGTCCCACATCGCCCCCGGGAGTCAGCTTCAAAAGCCCGACACTGGGGCAAAGTTTGTCGTAAAACAGGGGGCCGGGGAGAAATTCCGGCACTATGTACTGCAGCATTCTGCCGTCGCGCACGTCTGCCAGATTGGGATAGTTCATGCTGGAAAATGCGTCAAAGCTTTTGGAGTGGGTTTTGCTGGCTCTGGTGCCGGCGATTACGCGGCCGTTGAAAACCACCGCAACGCCGTGCATACCGTCCCAGCAGGCGGCGGTGAAGCTGTCGGCAAGGTTTACCTTGGAGTCGGTGGTGTCAAAACCGATGGGTTTCTGTGCACCGGTAAGGATAATGGGTTTGGGGCTGTACTGGATAAGGTAGGTAAGAGCCGCGGCGGTGTAGGCCATGGTATCGGTGCCGTGGCTGATAACAAAGCCGTCGTAAAGGGCGTAATTTTCCCGTATGGTTTTTGCCATGCCCAGCCAGTGGTCGGGGCCGATATTGGTGGAGTCAAGGTCGTAAAGCTGCAGGAAATCCACGCTGCACAGGTTTTCAAGCCCGGGCACGTATTTCAGAAGCTGCTCGGGACCAAGTCCGGGCAAAAGTCCGTTTTCAGTTATTTCCGACGCTATGGTTCCGCCGGTGCCGATAAACAGGATACGTTTCATTTTTACACCCCGTGTCGATTGATGTCAGATGAGGGAAGTATAACACACCGGAGGGCAAAAGGCAATCGGTGCCTTTTGGAGTCCCAATTTACTTTTGGACTGACGGGTTACATCTTTGGCAGTTTCACTAAGTATTGATGCAGGCCAAAAAATATGATAAAGTAAACTGAACGATAAATAAGAATTTGACGAGGTGTAATATGGCTTCAAGTAAAGCGTATTTGGATTTTGTATTAGAACAATTATCCGAGTTAGAAGAAATAACATACAGAGCAATGATGGGCGAATTTATTCTCTACTATCGTGGTAAAATTATCGGTGGGATTTATGATGACAGACTACTCGTAAAGCCTGTAAAGTCCGCTATTTCCCTTATGCCAACGACAACCTATGAGTTGCCTTATGAAGGAGCAAAAGAAATGCTGCTGGTTGATAATATTGACAGTAAGGAGTTCCTCAAAAAATTGTTTGATGCGATGTATAACGAACTGCCTGTACCAAAGAAAAAGAAGTAAGCCAATTCCAATTTGGTGAATTGAATACTAACCGATAGGAGCAGGGTTGTAATACACCTTGCTCCTTTACTTATTTCGGGTAGAGACAAAAACAATAACCCTCGGATAGATCTGACCATCTACCGAGGGTTTCTTGTTGCCTTGCTATGGCTCTTATTATTACAAATTTTATACTGTTTTCGTGTTTATTATCACAAGTTATTCTTTTGTATGACAACTGCTCGTGATATAATAGACTAAATTCGTTTTGAGGTTTGATAAAATTATATTTGGAGGAATCGTATGAGCAGCAAAAAATCAGGTTCGCGCACTTTGCTGATGTCGGTGCTGATGAGTGCTCCGGGACCGTTAATCATAGGGCTTGGACTGTTAGTAGGGCGCAGTTCTACGCAGATTGCCGATTTTATTCGCAGAAGTGCGGAACTGTTAGCGATTATTATGGCTTTTGTGGTATACCAGATTACAACAAAAGATGGAGTTTGTGATGAGGTAAGGAAAGCAAAGCTAGAGCGATTGAGCAATATATTTGTGGGTGCCATGATGTGTGTAGGCGGTACGTTTATGGTGGTACTGGCGATTTTGTCCGATAATGCAGATAAGGGCAATGTAATTCCGGGGCTTGTAATTGCTTTATTGGGTGTTATTGCCAACAGTATTTTCTGGATGAAATATACAAAGCTGAATAATGCAGAGCCTAATGCTATTCTTGCTGTACAGGCACGGCTTTATCGGGCAAAAACACTGGTAGATGGCTGTGTCACCACGGCGTTGTTGTCGGTGGTAATTGCCCCGGCATCACAATTATCTATCTGGCTGGACTTTATC
>JAFSIK010000078.1 GCA_017439805.1 Oscillospiraceae bacterium | reverse complement strand
CCCTGCACTCCAAAGCGAGAGATTTTTTCGCAGGACAAGACAAAAAGCCACGGCAAGGCTGACGCCTGCCGTGGCTTTTTAACGAAGAATTGCGGAAAAAGATCCGGTTTGGAGCGTATAAATCCCTGTGTGAGGCCGCCCTTGGGGGGCTTTTATTTTATTCCGGTTTGTGTTAGTATGTATGAAGTTTGTTTTCGGGAGATAAAAAAGTGAAAGTTTCCAAAAGTGATTTTTACCGCCGTGCACTGTTTCTCATAATCCCCCTGGCGATACAGAATTTAATAAACGCCGCTGTGCAGATAGCCGACGTTATAATGCTGAAGCCTCTGGGCGAGGTGGCGCTGAGCGCGGCAAACCTTGGCGGTCAGATACCTTTTATTATCAATCTGGCTTTTTTCGGTCTGGCCTCGGGTATGGTGGTGCTCACCGCCCAGTTCTGGGGCAAGCAGGACCTTGACTCCATTAAGCGCACTCTGGGCATAGCCATGCGCTCTGCCTTTATAATAAGCTTTTGCTGCTTTGTTTTGTGCTTTATCTTCGCCGGGCAGATAATGAAGGTGTTCTCATCCGACGCCCGTGTAATTGCCGAGGGCACGGATTATCTGCGCATTTTAAGCATTTCCTTTTGCTTTACCAGCATCACGATGACATATCTCTGCCTTATGCGAAGCCTGCAGAGGGTAAAGGTCAGCACAATAATTTACATCGCTTCCCTGTTTATAAACATCGGCTGCAATTATGTTCTGATAAACGGCAAGCTGGGTCTGCCTGCTCTGGGCGTCACCGGCGCCGCTGTCGGTACCCTTATCGCCCGCGTGTGCGAAACGGTAATGGTGCTCATATACAACAAAAAATTAAACCCTGTTTTCAAATTCAAGTTCCTGAAGGACATCCGTGTGCGCGACAGCAAACTGGGTCGTGATTTTCTCAATTACTCCCTGCCGGTCATCATAAACGAAGTGCTCTGGAGCGCCGGTATGGCGGCCTGCAGCGCAATTCTGGGTCAACTGGGCAGTGCCGTTTCCGGCGCCTTCTCCGTGGTATCCGTAACCCGACAGCTGGCGATGGTTCTGTGTCTGGGGGTGGCAAACGCCACGGCGGTGGTGCTGGGTAACGATCTTGGCCGGGGCAATTTGCAGGAGGCCTGGATCAACAGCAAGAGGCTGATGTTCCTGTCGCTTATAGCGGGAATTATCGGCGCGGGCATCGTTATTATCGCCCGGGGACCCATTATGGCAAATACCCAGAATCTTTCGGCGGAAAGCCGGGAGTATCTGTCCTTTATGCTGATAATCGTATCCATCAGCATTCTTTTACAGAGCTTCACCTGCACCATAATCGTGGGTATACTTCGCTCCGGCGGCGACACGAAAATCGGTCTTATTCTGGACGTGGGCGTTTTGTGGTTCGGCGGAGTGCTTTTCGGCGCAATCGCGGCCTTCCTGTTCCATGCACCGGTCAGGGTGGTTTTCTGCATACTGATGATAGATGAGCTTTTGAAGCTTGGTCCCTGTATTTGGCGGTGGCTCGGCAAAAAGTGGGTCAAAAACGTTACTGTGTAAACAAATCCCCGGCGCGCACGCGCCGGGGATTTGTTTTACATCAGTTCGGAAAAACTCTCTATGTACTTATGGCAGATACTCTCCATCTCGGCTCTGCGGGGGGCGTAGTATCCGTCGTAAACGCCCACAACCTTCATTCCCGCCTCCACGGCGCCGGCCGCCGCCACGGGAGAGTCCTCAAACATTACGCAGTCGAAAATTTCCACTCCTGCCTTCTCCGCGGCAAACAAATAAGGCTCGGGACGGCGTTTTTCATATCCCAGTTCATTGGTGTAGACGATGATTTCAAAAAGGTCGTATATGCCGCGGTTTTTAAGCACCGTTTCAAGAAGTTCCGGCATACATGCGGTAATTATACCCAGACGGTGACCTTTGCCGTGAAGCAGGCGCAGGTATTCTTCCGCATGAGGTTTCAGCGCGGCGGTTTTATAGTGTTTATGAGCAAGCTCCATCCACTCGGCTTTTATCTCTTCCTCGCTTTCGGGCAGAGAAAAAAGTTCCTTGGTATAGGTTGCGGCGGTATTGAATATGCAGTGGGCAATTTTTTGCTGATACTCGCTCGTGTACGGCAGACCCCGGCGTCCAAGAAAGTCCTTGTCCACGTCCAGCCAGAGCATATTTGTATCTGTAATGGTTCCGTCAAGGTCGAAAAACAGCATTTCTTATCTCCCGTTTAATCTGTTGTAAGCATTAAAGTGGGCAGGTGCATCCAGGTAACGCGCAGGGGTATTATACTGCATCCGATGCCGCGGCTGACACAGATATCCATGCCGCCAAGGTCATACATTCCGCTGCGGTATGTTTCCCAGTCAATGAGGTTGCCCTCCCCCCGCTGGCCCGTAAGCAGTGCCCGGAAAATTTCACTGTGGGCGTTTATGGGCGAGCCGTGTCCGTGGCCGCAGAGCACCGCGTGAGCGCCGGAGAGCTTTTCCAGTCCGTGATTTCGGTGATAGAGCATAACTATCGGCGAATCGGGGTGTACCGCCTTTATTTCCGCAATAAGCTCCTGCGGGGTTTTCTGGTCGGCGTAGCCGTTGGGGTCGTCGCAGCCGGCAATGACAAGGCCGCCGCTGTCTGACCCGAGAAACACAAACTCATTTGAAAGAGCAATTCCTCCGGCGCGGGCAACCGCTTCCTTTACGTTTGCCGCCTGTCCCGACGCCCATTCGTGGTTTCCGGTGACGTAATACACCGGCGCCATCGGCGTAAGCTGCTTTATAAGTTTTTCCGCCGTTTCAAGCTGATCTGCACTGTGCAGTATGTCGCCGGTAATGGCGATTGCGTCGGGCTTCGAACGCTCCACCATATTTACAAGGCGTGAGTTGTCTTTACCCAGGCTTGCTCCGTGCAGGTCTGAAATCTGCACTATTTTAAATCCCTCCAGCTCCGCCGGCAGCCCCGGCAGGGCAGCTGTGTAAACCGGCCTGTGGGGGATAAAATTCATTATAACAAACCATGCTATCAGGGCAAGCACCGCAGCAGCGGGTATTATAAGCTTCTTCTTACCTTTCATTTGTACACCTCTCCCATATTATACCACGGTGCGGAGCAAAAATTAAGGTATTTTTTCAGTTGCATAAACTGTCCGCCTGTGGTAATATATACGGCATAGAAAAACATTTGTCAGTAGGAGGCGATATACATGGAGCAGCTTGCCAAGTATTATCTGATAGAAACTTCCGCCCTTCCGGAGATATTTTTAAAGGTCATTCAGGCAAAAACTCTTCTTGAAACGGGCGAGGCAAGAACCGTCAGCGAGGCTATCGCAATCGCGGACATCAGCCGCAGCTCCTTTTATAAATACAAGGATTCCATCTCCCCTTTCCAGGACATGATATCCGGCAGAGTTGTCACCTTCAGCGTACTGCTCAAGGATATCAAGGGCACTCTTTCCGCCGTGCTCAATGCTTTTGCCGAGGTTGGCGCCAATATTCTCACCATCAACCAGAGCGTGCCCTCTGACGGGCGTGCCGTTGTCACCATCAGCGCCCAGACCGGCGGTATGGTGATGAGTATGGAAGACTTTTTAAAGGAAATGGGCAAGGTGCCCGGAGTTATCAAACTTAACGTTTTAGCGGGGTGAACATATTGAAAGAGAAGATCAATGTTGCTATAATGGGTTTCGGCATCGTGGGCAGCGGTGTTGCTCAGGTGCTGGATATGAACGCCGATCTGGTCAAGGCCAAGGTCGGTCGCCCTGTGGAGCTTAAATACATCCTTGACGTGCGTGACTTCCCCGACAGTCCTTATGCCGATAAAGTTGTACACGACTTTGCCGTTATTGAAAACGATCCCGATGTGGATATCGTTGTGGAAACCATCGGCGGCGCGAAAATCGCCTATGAATTTTCCAAACGCGCCCTTTCCGCCGGTAAGAGTCTTGTTACCAGCAACAAGGAACTGGTGGCAAAGCATGGCTATGAGCTGCTCTCCATCGCCAAGGAAAAGAAAGTCAACTATATGTTCGAGGCCAGCGTTGGCGGCGGTATCCCCGTGCTGCGTCCTCTGATGCAGTGCCTCAGCGGCAACCGGGTAAGCGAGGTCTGCGGCATTTTAAACGGCACCACGAACTTTATCCTTACTAAGATGCAGCGTGAGGGTCTTGGTTTTGACGAGGCTTTGAAGCAGGCTCAGGCTCTGGGCTATGCGGAGGCCGACCCCACTGCCGACATTCAGGGACACGATGCCTGCAGAAAAATCTGCATTCTTGGCACTCTTGCTTTCGGCAACCACATCTATCCCGAGGGCATCAGCTGCGAGGGTATTACCAAAATCACACTTGACGATATGGCTCTTGCCATGGCCGCCGGATACAAAATCAAGCTTGTAGGCCGTGCAATCGCCACGGAAAAGGGCAAGGTCTGCGCCTTTGTTGCTCCCTCCCTCGTTCCCGTAAGCAACGCCCTTTCCACCGTTGACGACGTTTTCAACGCCATTACCGTTCGCGGCAACGCCGTGGGCGAGGTAATGTTCTACGGCCCCGGTGCGGGCAGTCTGCCCACCGCCAGCGCCGTTGTGGGCGATGTTATCGACTGCGCCATGCACGTTGAACACCGCAAGGGCATAAGCTGGAACGACAGCGCTCCCGAGCGTCTTGAAAGCAGCGATGACCTGCCTTTCAAATGGTTTGTCCGCACCGAAAAAGACAGCGTACCCGCCGTCTTCGCCGGAAAACAGCCCATCTGCTGCCCGGACAGCCCCTATAACGCATACATCACCGACCCCATGACCGCGGCGCAGCTGACCTCCGCCGTGGGAGAGCTTGCCGAAACGGCAATCAGGGTATTTGAATAATCAGGAGGTTTTTCCCTATGGCTCTTATTGTGCAAAAATTCGGCGGCAGCTCCGTGGCCAACGCCGAAAGAGTTTTTAATGTTGCAAAAATCATTACTGAAACTTACAGCGCCGGCAACGACGTGGTCGTTGTGGTTTCCGCCCAAGGCGACACCACCGACGACATGCTCGCCAAGGCTGCGGAGATAAATCCCAATGCCTCCAAGCGCGAAATGGACGTTTACCTGGCCTGCGGCGAGCAGATGTCCATGTCCCTGCTGGCCATGGCTATCGAGCGGCTGGGCTTCCCCGTCATTTCTCTGACCGGGTGGCAGGCCGGCATAAAAACCACTTCCCACCACAGCTCCGCCCGTATCGTGCGCATAGACCCCGAGCGCATCAGAAACGAGCTGGATAAGAAAAACATCGTCATAGTAGCCGGTTTCCAGGGCATAAACAAGTTTGAAAGCATCACCACCCTGGGACGCGGCGGCAGTGATACCACCGCTGTTGCTCTGGCGGCATCGCTGAAGGCCTCCCTGTGCCAGATTTACACCGACGTTGACGGTATTTACAGCGCGGACCCCCGCATCATAAAGGACGCGGTCAAGCTGGACGAAATCCCCTACGACGATATGCTTGAGCTTGCTTCCCTGGGCGCTAAGGTCCTGCATAACCGCAGCGTTGAAATGGCAAAAAGATACCACATCAATCTGGAGGTTCTCTCCAGTTTCTCAAGAAAACCCGGCACTATTGTTAAGGAGGTCGTAACCAACATGGAAAAACTTCACGTAAGCGGTATCGCAAAGGACGATAATGTAGTAAGAATCGCTCTCACCGGCATTAAGGACGAACCCGGCAGAGCTTACAGAGTATTTGCCCTGCTGTCCAGAAACTCCATCAATGTTGACATCATTCTGCAGTCCATCGGACGGGGCGACGTTAAGGACATCAGCTTCACCATCTGCAAGGGCGACAAGGAAAAGGCCGTTGAGGTGCTCAACGCCAACAAGCTGGACCTGGGATTTGAAGAGCTGCACGTCAGCGACTCTCTGGTAAAGGTCAGCGTTGTAGGTGCCGGCATGATCGACAACCCCGGTATCGCAGCCACCATGTTTGAGGCTCTGTACGAGGCCGAGATCAACATACATATGATCTCCACCAGTGAGATCAAGGTCTCCGTCCTCATCGAAAACCAGTACGCCGACCAGGCCATGCAGGTAATTCACAGAAAGTTCTTCAACCTGGTATAAGATAAAAACAGAAATCCCCGCTTCGATGAAGCGGGGATTTTTTTATCCGTTGTTTATTGCCATGGTGGCGTAGGCGTTGCAGTCCAGTCCGCCCCGCTTGCCGGCCATATACTCGTAATAGGCCTGAGAGGCAATCATGGCTCCGTTATCGCCGCAGAGCTTCAGCGGCGGAGCAAATATTTCAATGCCGTTTCCATCGCACAGGCGGGTCAGGTCACTGCGTATACGGGAATTTGCCGCAACGCCGCCGCAGACGGCAAGCTTTTTGTAGCCAAGCATCTTCGTCGCTTCCACCGCCCGGGGCACCAGCGCGTCGGACACCGCCGCGGCAAAGGATGCCGCCAGAGATGCCTCGTCCAGTTCCTCGCCTTTCTGGCGGGAATTGTGGATGAGATTTATCACCGCCGTTTTCAGGCCGGAGAAGGATGTGTCAAAGGGACTGTCTCCGGCGTGAGCCCGGGGCAGAGGATATTTTTTATCGTCGCCGGTTTTGGACAAGGCGTCCAGCGCCGCGCCACCGGGGTAACCAAGTCCCAGCACTCTTGCCACCTTGTCAAAGCACTCACCAGCCGCATCGTCCCGGGTGGTGCCGATGACCTCCATGTCGGTGTAGCCGCGCACATCCACGATAAGACTGTGCCCGCCGGATACCACAAGGGCGGCGAAGGGCGGCTCAAGCTCCGGGAAGGCCAGATAGTTTGCGGCGATATGGCCGCGCATGTGGTGCACCGGGATAAAGGGCACTCCCAGAGAATAGGCGGCGGATTTGGCAAAGTTCAATCCCACAAGCACCGCGCCGATAAGGCCCGGTGCGTAGGTTGCCGCCACGGCGTCGATTTTGCTCTTGTCAATTCCCTCCAGAGCCAGGTCGGCAAGACCGCCCACCGCCTCAATATGACGGCGGGAAGCAATTTCCGGCACAACGCCGCCGTAGATGGCGTGGTCGGTCTGGGAGAGTATTTTATCACATATCAGCTTTCGTCCGTCCTCCACAAGGGAGACCGCGGTCTCGTCACAGGAGGACTCAACAGCCAGGATAAGCATTTAAATCACCTTTGTCATAAGTATGGCGGCCTTGTCGCCGTAGTAGCCCGGACGACGGCCGTCAACGGTAAAACCGGTTTTTTCGTAAAGAGTAATAGCGGCGGTATTGCCCTCCTCAACCTCCAGATGCACAGCGGTAACGGAGCGCTTTTCGCAAAGCAGCAGGGCCGTTTCCAGAAGGGCGCGGCCTATACCAAGCCTGCGGCAGTCCGGGTCCGCCGCCACACGCATAAGTTCCGCTTCACCGGAAATGTCCCGCATTGCGATGTAGCCAAGCATTCCGCCGCAGCTCTGTGCGGTAAGGACGATGGCATCGGGGTGGACTATCTCGTCAGAAAGACTCTGAAGGCTCCAGGGGTCTGAAAAGCAGCGTTTTTCCAGCTTTTCAAGCTCCGCCGCGTCGGCGGGAGCGGCTGCGATAATGTCGTAGGTCATTTTTTCGCCTCCAGCCAGTTATGTCCCCAGGCCGCCTGCGCAATGAGGGGCACTTTAAGTGTTACCGCGCCGGACATTTCCTCTTCAAGGATACGAGCCACGCGCTCTGCCTCGTTTTCGGGGGCTTCGATAATAAGTTCGTCGTGTACCTGCAGAATAATGCGGGATTTCAGTTCTTCCTCCCGCAGCCTGCGCCAGACGCGAACCATGGCAAGCTTCATGATGTCCGCGGCGCTGCCCTGTATGGGCATATTCAGCGCCACACGCTGACCGAAGGCGCGCATATTGAAGTTGGAGGATTTAAGCTCCGGCAGGTCGCGGCGGCGGTTCATAATTGTGGACACAAAACCGTCGGCCTTTGCCTGCTCAACGATGGTGTTCATATAATTTTTAACTCCGGAGTATTTGGCAAAATAGCTTTGCATATACTCCCTCGCCTCCCAAACGGCAACGCCGATATCCTGGGCAAGAGAAAATTCCGAAATGCCGTAGACAATACCGAAGTTTACCGCCTTTGCACGGGAGCGCATAGAGGAACTTACCATATCCGCCGGCACGGAAAAAACCTGAGAGGCGGTCACTGTGTGAATATCCTCTCCCTTTTCAAAGGCGGAGAGCATAATTTCGTCAGAAGCCATGTGTGCAAGGATGCGAAGCTCTATCTGGGAATAGTCCGCGTCAACCAGCACACAGCCCGGGGCGGGAATGAACATCTTTCTTATCTCCGCCCCCAGGTCGCTGCGGGTGGGGATATTCTGAAGATTGGGTTCCACAGAGCTGAGTCTGCCCGTGGCGGTTACGGTCATCTGGAAGCTGGTGTGAATGCGCCCGTCGGGACCGATGACCTTTATAAGGCCGTCTGCGTAAGTGCTTTTGAGCTTGGTCAGCTTGCGGTAGTTTAAAATATCGCTGACGATGGGATGCTGTCCAACCAGTTTTTCAAGCACTTCGGCGTTTGTGGAGTAGCCGGTCTTGGTCTTTTTGCCCGAAGGCAGGCCAAGCTTTTCAAAAAGTATCTCCCCAAGCTGTTTGGGGGAGTTGATATTGAATTGCTCTCCGGCGTGGTCGTATATTTTACGCTGAAGTTCCTCAATTCCCGCGGAGAGATTTTCGCCGTACTCCGCAAGAGCCTTTTTGTCCACAAGGCAGCCGGTACGCTCCATATCCGCCAGAACGGCGCACAGGGGAAGCTCCACATCGTAAAAAAGGTCGTGCATGCCAAGATTTTCAAGCCGCGCGGAAAGCTCCTTTTCAAGGTGCAAAAGAGCGGCTGTGTGGGCAGCAAGAGCGGTGAGCGCGCTCTCCTCCGCGCCAAGAAGCGTAAATGCTGCTTCGTCACGGAATGCCGCCTCATCGGGCAGCGCCGCGCCCAGATAGGAGGCTGTGAGTTTTGCCACGGGGTAACTGCTCTCGGTTGCGGCAAGCAGGTAGGCCGCAAGGGCGGTATCAAAGGCAATTTTGCCCTCTATTCCCTGCTGCAGGAGCAGACCAAGCAGGTCTTTTGCATTGTGGGTGATGATTTTCGCGCCGCCGGTAAAGAGTTTTTCAATAAACCCGCCGTAATTTTCCGGAAGGGCATCGGGGGTAAATACCCATGCCCTCTCCCCTGCCGCGATGCACAGCACGTCCGTGCCGCCCACCCAAAGCACGGCCACTTTTTTGCCCTCAATTTCGGCAAGGAGAGCATCTGCTGCGGCGGAGTCGGTAAGGTGAGTCAGCACCGGCTCGATTTTCGGCGCGGCGGTGGTTGCCGGAGCATTATCAGTGGGGCGCAGGCGGAATTTTTCAATGAATTTCAAAAATTCCAGTTTTAAAAACATATCATACAGCTCCGGCTTCGGGTCGGAGCGCAGATTTTTTTCGGGAGTAAAATCAATGGGGGCGTCGCAGCGTATCTCCGCCAGCCAGCGGCTTTCCAGCGCGGCGTCACGGCCTGCGGCAAGCTTGGTCTTGACGGCGGGTTTTGCGTCGAGGGCGTCCAGATCTTTATAGATATTTTCGATGGTGCCGTATTTCTGTATAAGATCCGTGGCGGTTTTCTGTCCCACGCCGGCAACACCGGGGATATTGTCGGAGGTGTCGCCCATCAGAGCTTTAAGGTCGATGAGCTTTACCGGCTCAAATCCGTACTTGTCCATAAATTCCGCCGGGCCGTACAGATTATATGAGGTTTTTCCCATGTAGGTTGAGACGATTTTGACGGCGGTGCGGTCTGTTATAAGCTGCAGGCTGTCGTTGTCGCCGGTGACAATTTCACAATGCCAGCCGGATTTTTCACAAAGGCGGCTGATGGTACCGATAAGGTCATCCGCCTCGTAACCCTCCAGCTCATAACGGGGAATGTTCATTAAATCCAGAACTTCCTTCATAATGGGAAGCTGCTGAGCCAGTTCCTCCGGCATGGGCTTTCGCTGAGCCTTGTAATAGCAGCACTTTTCGTGGCGGAAGGTGGGAGCCTTAAGGTCGAAGGTGACACAAAGAGCCTCCGGAGCATCCTCCTCTATGAGCTTTTGCAAAATGGATATAAAGCCGTAAACCGCGTTAGTGGGAACGCCCTCTCTGGTAGAGAGAGGGCGGATTCCGTAAAATGCGCGGTTTATTATGCTGTTGCCGTCGATGACCATCAGCTTCATGGGGCTGTCCCCTTTCGTGTAATTTATGCGCGGCGCCACTTTACGCCCTGGGGGGTATCCTCCAGAACGATGCCCATGGCCTTCAGCTCATCGCGGATGCGGTCGGCCTCGGCCCAGTTTTTGCTCTTGCGGGCGTCCTGACGGGCCTGGATCATGGCTTCGATCTCAGCGTCCAGATTTTCCTCTTCCTTGCTGTAGAGCAGACCCAGAACATCGGTCAGCTCGGTTACGCGCTCAAGGCACTTTTCGGCAAGCTCTGCGCTGGCGGTGCCGGAGCCAACCTTGGTGTTGACATCACGCAGCAGCTCGAACACGGCGGCAATGGCATTGGCGGTATTGAAGTCGTCGTCCATGGAGTCGATGAACTTCTGGCGGTATTTGTCCAGAGTGGTCACGAATTCGGCTTCCTCGGCAGTGATTTCCTTAACCGCGGCGTTTTCCGCAATGAAGCGCAGATTTTCAACGCCGGTGTAGAGTTTTTCAAGAGCGGCCTTGCACTGCATGAGCACCTCGCCGGAGTAGTTGAGGGGGCTGCGGTAGTGGGCGGAGAGCATGAAATAGCGGATGGTTTCATAGCCGTAGGCCTCTGCCGCCTCGCGGACGGTGAAGAAATTGCCCAGGGACTTGCTCATTTTGCGGTTATCGATGCTGATAAAGCCGTTATGCAGCCAGTAGTTTACAAACCGGCAGCCGTTGGCGGCCTCGGACTGGGCGATTTCGTTTTCGTGGTGGGGGAAGGTCAGATCCTGACCGCCGCAGTGAATGTCGATGGTCTTGCCCAGATAACGGTTTACCATGGCGGAGCACTCAATATGCCAGCCGGGGCGGCCGTTGCCCCAGGGGGATTCCCAATAGGGCTCGCCGGGCTTGGCGGCCTTCCACAGGGCAAAGTCCATGGGGGATTCTTTAATGTCGGCAACATCGATGCGGGCACCGGCCTGCAGTTCCTCCAGAGGCTGGTGGGACAGCTTGCCGTAGCCTTCAAACTTTTCGGTGCGGTAATAGACGTCGCCATTTACCTCATAGGCGTAGCCCTTGTCGATAAGGGTCTGAACCATTTCGATGATATTGGGGATATTTTCTGTGGCCTTGGGATGGGTGGTGGCTTCGCGCACGCCCAGTCCCTTGGCGTCGATGAAAAACTCCTTGATATACTTCTCCGCAACCTCGGTGGAGGAAATGCCTTCCTCGTTGGCGCGGTTAATAATCTTGTCGTCAACGTCGGTGAAGTTCTGAACGAAATTGACTTTCAGGCCCCGGTACTCCATGTAGCGGCGCAGAACGTCAAACATAATAAGGGGACGGGCATTGCCAACGTGGATGAAGTTATATACGGTGGGGCCGCAGGCATACATCTTTACCTCGCCCGGGGTAATGGGTACGAATTCTTCCTTTTTATTGGTAAGGCTGTTAAACAGTTTCATTTTTTATCCTCCCGTGAGAGAAGTTTCTCAAGTTTTTGTATTCTGGCCTCAAGAGCCTCTATCTCCAGAGCCAGAGGGTCCGGAGTGTGTATGTGGTCAAGTCTTTCGCCGTTTATTTTTACTATTCTTCCCGGAACGCCGACCACCGTGCAGTTGGGGGGCACTTCACGCAGCACCACGGAGTTTGCGGCGATGCGACAGTTGTCGCCGACGGTAAAGGGACCCAGCACCTTGGCTCCGGAGCCGATGATGACATTGTTGCCGATGGTGGGGTGGCGCTTTCCCACGTCCTTGCCGGTGCCGCCAAGGGTAACTCCCTGATACACCAGAACATCATCGCCGATAATGGTGGTTTCACCGATTACGATACCCATACCGTGGTCGATAACGAAGCGGCGGCCTATCTGTGCGCCGGGATGTATTTCTATACCGGTAAAAAGCCGGGTAAGCTGCGAAATTATTCGGGCAATCAGCTTCAGGCCGTGGCGGTGGAACCAGTTTGCCACACGGTACCACAGCGTGGCGTGAATTCCGGCGTAAAAAAGTATCTGTATAGTGCTTTTAGCCGCCGGGTCATTGCCCTTATACGCCTGTATAAGTTCCTTTGCTCTCAATTTTAAAACCTCTTTATCATTTTGCTCTGCCGGTCAGTTCGCCGCCCTGGGCGTCGTCAATAATGACCGTCAGGATGGTGCCGGGCTCGATACTGCCCTCGGCGTCGAAGTACACCGCCCCGTCAATGCCCGGGGAGTCGGCGTAGGTTCTGCCGCACCAACATCGGCTGTCGCTGTCCCAGCCGTCGCAGATGACGCTGATCTCCCTGCCAACCAGCTTTTCGGAAAGGGAGTCCATAATACTGTTTTGAAGGTTGAGGATTATTTCCGCCCTCTTGCGGGCAACTTCCTCCTCGGGATATTCCATCTCGGCGGCGGCGGTGCCCTCCTGAGGCGAGAACACAAAGGCGCCCACCCGCTCCAGACGGTATTTGTGCAAAAATTCGCACAGTTCTTCAAATTCCTCCTCGCCTTCACCGGGCAGACCGCAGATAAGGCTGGTGCGGATAACAAGACCGGGTATTGCGGCGCGGAGCTTTTCGATGAGGGTACAAAGCTCTGCCTTGGTGCCCCGGCGGTTCATGGCGCGGAGAATATTATCGTTTACGTGCTGAATGGGGATATCCAGATATTTTACTATCTTATCCTCTGTGGCGATAAGCTCGATTAATTCATCGGTTATCATATCGGGGTAGAGATAGTGCAGTCTTATCCATTCGATGCCGTCTATTTCGGCAAGGCGGCGCAGAAGCTCCGGCAGACAGGGCTTTTTGTAAAGGTCTATGCCGTAGCGGGTGATATCCTGGGCAATAAGAATCAGCTCTTTGGTGCCGCTTTCGGCAAGGAGCTTTGCCTCGTTTATTATATTCTCCATTGTGCGGCTGCGGTACTTTCCGCGAAGGGAAGGTATCACGCAGAAGCCGCAGCGGTTGGAGCAGCCGTCGGAAATTTTAAGGTAGGAGTAGTGACGGGGGGTGGTGACAAGTCGTCCGGTCTCGCTGAGGGGGGCGTGGATGTCACCCATAAGACAGGGCTTCTCCCCTTTCAGCGCAGCCTTGACGGCGTCCACAATATCATCGAAGCTGCCAACTCCCACAAGGGCGGAAATTTCCGGCATAGCCTCGGTAAGCTCATCTCCGTAGCGCTGGGCAAGGCAGCCCGCAACCACAATTTTGGCATCGGGATTTCTGTCGGCAACGGCAAGGATGTTGTCAATGGCCTCCTCCTTGGCGCTGTCGATAAAGCCGCAGGTGTTTATAACCACGGCATCAGCATCAATGGCATCGCCAACAAGGTTGAATCCCTCGTCAACCAGAAGATGCAGCATCTGCTCGCTGTTTATAAGATTTTTTTCACAGCCAAGGGAAATAAGCATTACAGACGGCATTATCTATACCTCTCAGTCGTCGTTTTCGCTGTCCAGACGCTTCACCGCGTCGTGGATGTCATCACGGTCAAAACCCCGGCGCATCAGAAAGGCCTGAGCCTTGCGTATGCTGTCCGGGTCCCGTCTGCCGGAGAGCTTTTTCACAAGGGCGGCATATGCTCCCTCAGAAAAGCCCTCGGCGGACTCGATGGCTTCCTCCCAGTACATCCGGGGGACGCCGCGTTTATACATTTCTTCCTTTATACGCCCCGGTCCCCAGCCACGCAGCTTATAGTGCCGCGCCAGCATGCAGCCGTAGACTCCGTCATCCAGAGCGCCGATTTCCTCAAGACGCTCCAGCGCCTGCTCAATCTCCTCCGGCTCATAGCCTTTGGACAGGAGCTTGTCCCGAAGCTCCTTTACGGACATCTGCCGCCTGCCAAGGCTGTAGGCGGCGCTGTCCAGAGCAGACAGGCGCTCTTTGGGATTATTTCTCGTCATCAAAATCCTCGGCGCTTATGTCCACACGGCCTGCGGCAATGGCGGCCACCATGGACTGCTTGCTGAGAAGTTTGTAAGAGTTTTTGCGGATATCCGCCTCAAGTGCGTCGGCGGCTTCCTTGTTGTTTTTGAAGTATTCACGGGCGTTGTCCTTGCCCTGGCCCAGACGGGTCTCACCCATGCTGAACCAGCTGCCGCTTTTCTGCACCAGACCCAGGCGCAGACCCAGGTCGATGAGCTCGGCGTCGCGGGAAATGCCCTCGCCGTACATTATGTCAAATTCGGCGGTACGGAAAGGAGGCGCAACCTTGTTTTTGATAACCTTGGCGCGGGTGCGGTTGCCTACAACCTCGTCGCCGGACTTAAGTCCTTCAATGCGGCGCACGTCGATACGCACGCTGGCGTAGAATTTCAGAGCGCGGCCGCCGGTGGTGGTCTCGCTGCTGCCGTACATTACGCCGATCTTGTCACGGATCTGGTTGATGAAAATAACAACGCAGTTGGTTTTGGAAATTGCGCCGGCCAGCTTGCGCAGAGCCTGGCTCATAAGGCGGGCATGGAGGCCAACGAAGGAATCGCCCATGTCGCCCTCGATCTCCGCCCTGGGAACAAGAGCCGCAACGGAGTCAACAACCACAACGTCCAGCGCGCCGGAACGCACCAGCGCTTCGGTGATTTCCAGAGCCTGCTCACCGGTGTCGGGCTGGGAAATGAGTACATCGTCGGTATTTACGCCCAGAGCCTTGGCGTAAACAGGGTCAAGGGCATGCTCGGCATCCACGAAAGCAACTTCGCCGCCCATTTTCTGAGCTTCGGCGATGATGTGCAGAGCCAGAGTGGTTTTGCCGGAGGATTCGGGGCCGTAGATCTCAATGATACGGCCGCGGGGCACGCCGCCGATACCCAGAGCAAGGTCCAGGGAAAGGGAGCCGGTGGGAATAGCCTCCACCGCCATGGCGCTGTTTTCGCCAAGGCGCATAATGGAACCGGCACCGAAACTTTTTTCTATCTGACCGATTGCGGTTTCAAGAGCTTTCTTCTTGTCTTCAGCGATTTTTGCCGCGTTTTTTTCAGCCATTTTCATATCTCCTCATCTTTTTGAAGTTCCCCTATGACAACGCGGTCGTGACCTGCGTTATCCTTGAGGACATCTTTGATTATAAACCCATTTGTGTCCAATATAGCGGACACTTCCTCTGCCTGCGTCTCCCCTATTTCGAAAATAATCCGTCCGCCGGGGCGCAGAGCCTTTTTCCATTTTTCACATACCGAACGATAGAAATCCAGTCCGTCCCTGCCGCCCAACAGAGCCAGTGCCGGCTCGTAAAGCCGGACGGAATCATCAAGGCCGGGATATTCCGCCTCGGTGATATAGGGCGGGTTGCAGGTTATAAGGTGGAATTTGCCGATATACTCCGGCGGGTCGCTCATGGCGTCGGCCTTCACGGGAAGTGTGCGTCCGCTGACGGAGTTCAATGCGGCGTTTTTCTTCGTTACCGCCAGGGCGTCCTCGGAAATGTCCGCCAGCACCGCCCTGCATCCGGGTACGTTCACCGCCACGGTAATGCCGATACATCCGGTGCCGGTGCACAGGTCAAGGAGGCGTCCTCCCTCCCCCACGGCGGTCATATACTCAATGGCCTTTTCGGCCGCCAGTTCGGTATCCGGGCGGGGTATGAGCACCGTGGGCTCCACCTGAAAGGTCAGACCGTAGAAATCCCACTCGCCCAGTATGTAGGCAAGAGGCTCGTCCGCCAGCCTTCTTTCAAGGGCGGCGCGGCACTTTGCCTCAGTGGCGGCGTCCATGTAAAGCGCCTGGGATGCGGTGAATTTTTCCCGCGTCATACCGGCGCAGCAGCGCACCAGCTCACGGGCCTCCATTGCGTAAGCCTCCACGCCGGCACGGCGGAGAGTCTGTCTTATTTCAAGATAAAGGTCGCCGAATTTTATCATTTCGAAGCCTTCCTTACCAGTTGTCGAGCCCCTCTTCCTGAGGGATTACCTCCTTCATGGCGGCAATGGCCACCTCGATCATGCTGTCATCGGGCTCAAAGGTGGTCAGATTCTGAAGAGCCATACCGGGAGCGGTGAGAATACGGGTCAGCCAGTTGTCGTGGCGTCCCACTGCCCGGTTGAATTCAAAGGCTATGCCAACGATTACGGGAATAAGCACGATACGCACCACAAGTCTGGGCAGGACAGGCATCCAGGGCACCAGAGAGAAAACGATGATAGCAAGTATAAATACCACAAACAGAAAGCTGGTGCCGCAGCGGGGATGATGGCAGCTCATGGGCCGAACATTTTCGACGGTAAGTTCCTTGCCCGCCTCATAGCAGAAAATTGTCTTGTGCTCGGCACCGTGGTATGAGAACACTCGCTTTATGTCCTTCATTCTGGACACGGCGAAAAGATACACAAGGAAAATTACTATACGGATAACGCCCTCAATAAGGTTTTTGACAATATTGCTCTCAACAGCCCTGGATATCCAGCCTGTGATGAGGGTAGGCAGGAAAAAGAACACCACGATGGCAATAACAAAGGAAATTACCATCAGAATTGCGGTGGAGGCTTTCTGCGCCTTGGGGTCCTGCATTTTTTTGTCCAGCCACTGTTCGAACTTGCCGGGCTTGTAGTTGGGGTCTTCCTCTTCCGGGTAAAATTCTGCGGAGTAATTAAGGGCGGCGATGCCGCTGACAAGGCTCTCTACCAGAGCCACGGCGCCGCGTACAACAGGTATGCGCAGGATAGGATATTTATCCCTTACGGATTTTAAATCCTTTACGGTGGTGATTATCTCACCTTGCGGGTTTCGCACCGAGATGGCTTCCTTTTTCGGCCCGCGCATCATAATTCCCTCTATCAGAGCCTGACCGCCGATGGAGGTGCGCTTGGTGCTGCAGGATTGATTTTTTTCAGACATTTTTTGCTCCTTTGGTTCAGCTTTCGCTTACTGTGGCAGTTTCCATGGGCAGGCTGATAATGGCCCGCAGGCCGCCGCCCTCAGCATTTTCAAATTCAAGATGACCGCCGTGAAGTCTGACTATCTCATCGCAGACTGCAAGGCCTATGCCGCTGCCGCGTTCCTTGGAACTGCCCTTGTAAAATTTCATTTTTATCTGGGGCAGCTCGTCCTCTGGTACGCCGGGGCCGTGGTCGCGGACGGTTACGATGACTTCTTCCTGTCCAAGGGCGATACGTGTTGTTATTTTTTTGCCCGCCCTGCCGTGTTTTACGGCATTGTCAAATATGTTGAAGAAAACCTGCTTTATTCTTTCGGGGTCGCCGTTGATGATAAGGTTTTCATTGCAATCGAAGTATTCAAAGTCCATGTCTTCCCGGGAGAACTGGCTGCGGTACATGTAGATAACGTCCTCCAGCTCGGCACGAAGGTCCATTTCCTCCACACGAATGGTGAACCGTCCGTCCTGTATGCGGCTGAATTCCAGAAGCTCTTCAACCATGCCGCCCAGTCGCTTGGACTCCTTGACGATGATGCCCAGACCCTTTCGCAGGTCGCCCGGGTCCATATTGGGGTCGTCCAGCAATGTTTCGCTCCAGCCGGAGATGGCGGTTATGGGAGTTCGAAGTTCGTGAGAAACGGAGGAGACGAAGTCGTTCTGTGTCTTTTCCGACTGTTTTATCTTCTGGGACATATCGTTGATGGTGTTTCGCAGAACCCCAATCTCGTCCGAAAATTCGTTTTCTATCTGGAAGCCGTAGCCGCCCTCGGCAATCTGCTGGGCCGCGTAGGTTATCTCTCCCAGAGGCCGGACTATGGAACGTATAAAGTACATACTTATTACCGCCACGATAAGCAATACAGCAAGTCCCACCAGAGAAGCGGTGAGAAATACCCTGCTTATCTGCTCGTCCACCAGACGCAGGCTGGTAACATAGCGCATAACGCCGACTACCTGGTCGCCGGAGTAAAACAAGGGGCTGGAAACGGCCATAATATGCTCTCCCGTTTCCGGGTCCTTGCCCTGGAAAACGGTGGATACCTTGCCGGTCAGCGCGCCGGTGATGTCGTCGGTGCCGGGGGAATATCCCGCCGCCAGACCGTAGGAGGAAACGATTATACGTCCGGAGGTGTTTATAAACTGCATCTCCAGCGTGTCTCTGTCCTCAAAGGTTTCGGCATACTGGTAGGCGTTTTTGTAGTATTCGTTGTAGGATTCAATAACGTAGGAGCTGAAGAAAGCGCTGGTGCTCTCCGCCTTTTCCTCAAGGATGGTGCGGACGGAGGTGTAGTAGTAGTTGGTAAACGACATGGAAAACAGAAGCACCGCGATGATGACCGTTACAATAACCACAAGAAAGCAGTTTCGCAGCCATTTTCTGCCCAGGCCAAGACCAAGGCGCTTTTTTACCGGTTTCGCAGGCCGTATGGCTTTCATCGCCGCACCTCCTTTCCGTGAAATCTATGATAAACGCTCTGTTATGCGCCCCACTTGTAGCCGTAACCCCAAACGGTGGTGATATACTCGGGGTTGGTGGAGTCTTCTTCGATTTTGATGCGCAGCCGGCGCATATTCACGTCCACAACTTTAAGCTCGCCGAAGTAGTCCTTGCCCCATACCTGGCTGAGAATCTCCTCCCGGGAGAGGGCCTTGCCGGGGTTTTCCATGAAAAGCTTCATAATGGTGTATTCAATCTGGGTTAGTCTGATGCGCTCACCGTTTTTCTCAAGGGTACGGTTGCGGGTGTTCAGACTGAAGGGCCCCCGTTTGATTACTCCATCATCGGCAGGGGCGGAGGCGCCGCCGGTACGTCTGTAAAGGGCGTCCACACGGGCAAGCAGCTCCGCGGGAGAGAAGGGCTTTGTTACATAGTCATCGGCGCCGGTCATAAGGCCTGTAATTTTGTCCATCTCCTGAGTGCGGGCGGTGAGCATAATAATGCCGATGCCGGTGTTTGTGGCACGGATTGCGCGGCAAACCTCAAAGCCGTCCATGTCGGGCAGCATAATATCCAGCAGGGCAACCTTTATGTCCGGATTATCGTGGAGTATTTCCAGCGCTTCCTTGCCGGTGGCAGCCTCAAGGACTTCATAGCCGGCGCGCTTGAGATTTATTACAACAAAACTTCTGATGCTGGATTCATCTTCAAGAGTAAGTATTTTTTTCATATCACTGCCTCCTTTTAGCTTACCTCACCGGTATCCCAGTCGTAGGTGAGAAGGTGGAAACGTTCTATTATCTCCTGACGGGCCTCTTCAAGGGTCTGAATGTCGTCTGTCTGGGGCAGGCGGGCCGCATAGACCTTGTCGCCGTTTTCCATTATCATAAACCTGCGTCCCACCGTGGCGCGGGAGTATCTGTTGTCGCCGGTGAGAGTGTAAACGGAAAGTATCTCGGTAACTTCGCCGCTTTCCGCCATGTGGTAGAAGGTTACGGCGCTTTCGCCGCCGCCGGTTTCGGGGGTGTTTGCAACGATTTCATAATCAAGGTCGGAAAAGTCAATGTACCAGCCGTCGTTGTCGTTCTGGTAGGTGGTCATGGTCAGGGTGCGCCTTCCGCTGGAGTCGATGCTGTACCACTGTAGCATAAAGCGGTTGGACGAAGTGGTAAGCATCTCGGAAGATTTCAGCTGGCGGGGTATGGGCACCTCGGTTATCATATCGTTGTTTATGTCGCGGGCGTAATAATACTTGGTAACGAAGGTGCTGGCACGGTCGGTAACCGGATTTATGACCAGGTTTTTCAGTTCACCGTTTACACATCCAATGATGTCGGTAATGTAGCCGTATTCATAGGTGCTCATAACGTAAAGGGCGGGGGTGTAATTTTTAAGATATCCGGTTTTTACCACCTTGACAGAACCTGCTCCGTTTGTAAGCTCTGCCTGGGAAACGTTCTGCACCACCGAGCCGTCGTATTTATACAGGCTTACCACGCCCTTGCTTTCGCTGGAGGGAGAGGTAACTGCCAGTATTTCGCTGGCGGTATCGCCGTCCGCATCGTAGACACGGTATTCGTCGTAGTTGAAAGAGCCGATATCCACGGGTTTAAGGTCTTTCAGGGAGTAAACGCTCATGGCGCAGGTGAAATCGCCGCCTATCTGCCAGCCGATTGCAAGGAAAATCGTGCTTTCCTTTGTAAGGCGGATAAGCTCCACGCTGTCAAAGGCCGAGCCCTCGCCGGTGATTTCCGACACGATATTCCAGTCCTTGTCGTTCTGTTTGAAAATGCAGACTTTGAGAGGTTTTTCTTCCATGGTTTTGAAAAAGGCGATTGCCTCCTGCGTTCCGTCGGCATCAAGATCAACCATCTGCACGGACTGCCTGCGGCTGCCGGACACAGGGGAGGAATACTCCGCCCCGGCATTTATGACCTGGTTTATTGCCGACTGGAGAGCTGCGTACTCGCTGGGCTGGGCAGGCAGAGTCAGAAGCTCCGAAGCCGCCATAAATCCGCAGCCGGAAAAAAGGCTCACGAAGACAAGGACGATGCAAAGCAGCGCCAGAGTCCGTTTTTTCATTGTCCCCGCCTCCTTTTTCAGCCGATTTTCGGGGGTTTTCCCCGCGAAACATTTAATTAAATAATTATATCATATATGCTGTGCTTTTTCAATCACTTGACCACCACATTATCGTCCCCGAAAAGCTCTCTCAGCTCCGCCGTAAGAGCGCTGTGCAGCAAACATGTGGTGCCCAGACGCCGTCCGCTGGCCTGATGATAAATGACCACCTTTGAGGTGCCGGGGAACATGGAGAAAAGGGGGCGCAGCTTGTGATAAGCAGGATGATTTTCATCACTTACGCGCAGGTAGAGGGTTCTGGCAGCGTCCTGCTGCGCGGGTGCGGGAGCAGGTGCGCTCTCGTTCCTGCGGGCAGGTCTGTCCGGGGAGTAAGGCGCGGCAGCGGTATAGCTGCGCCGCAGCTGCTGATACATATCCGACTGCAGAAGGTCCTCCGCCCCGTCCAGAGGCAGCACCTTTTCAACCACCAGCTGGGGTTCCCTGTCATCACGGGCGGATATTCGTCCCGCCGCAAGAACGGCTGTGCCGGGGGCGATAAGCGCACCGTCGCGCTGGAGTGTGTCGCTGAAGACTATAAGTTCCATTCCGGCGGTGTCGTCCTCCAGACCTGCGTATGCCATCATGGTGTTGTTTTTTGTGGTTTTCATTTTCACTTCGCCAACCACACCGGCAACGCAGATGCGCTGATTGTCCCTGAACTGCGCAGGGCCTTCTTCGGCAAGAAAATCCTCGTTGATTTTTCCTATTGCCACAGCACCGGCACGGGTGGCAAGCTCACGGTAGTCGTCCATTGGGTGACCGCTGAGATAAAGGCCTGTGACCTCCCTCTCCATGGCCATTTTGTCCCGCTTGCCAAGCTCGTCCACCTGAGGATAGCGCAGACGCATAGGCTCGGCCTCTCCGCTGCCGAACATATCAAGCTGACCGGCAACATTGCGCCGCTCCTCCTGGTCAAGCATATCCATCGCCTGTTCGTAAACGCCCAGAAGGCGGCTGCGGAAAACACCGAAACAGTCCATCGCGCCGCATTTTATAAGACTTTCCACGCAGCGCTTGTTCATATCGCTGCTGCTCATGCGGCCCAGAAAATCCATGAGGTCAAGGTAGGGGCCACCGGTTTCACGCTGGGCCACCACCTCGTCGATTACGCCGCGGCCGATGTTTTTGACAGCCACAAGGCCAAAGCGGATATTGCCGCCCTCAACGGAGAAATCCGCCACGGAGCGGTTTATATCCGGGGGCAGAACGTTAATGCCGATACGGCGGCATTCGTTGATGTATTCCGTAACCTTCACGCTGTTGTCCAGGACGCTGGACAGCAGCGCCGCCATATAGGCGTGGGGATAGTGGCGCTTAAGATAAGCGGTCTGGTAAGTGATAATCGCGTAGGACACGGAATGGGATTTATTGAACGCATAGTCGGCAAAGCCCAGAATTTCATCGTAGATATCGTTTGCCACTTTCTCCGGCACGCCGTTTTTGACCGCTCCGGGGATGCCACGTTCGGGGTCGCCGTGGACAAAGTTGCGGCGTTCCTTTACGATGTCCTCCTGCTTTTTCTTGGAAATGGCCCGGCGCATCATATCAGCCTGTCCAAGGCTGTATCCGCCCAGGCGGCGGAAAATTTCAATGACCTGTTCCTGATAGACTATACAGCCGTAGGTGGGCTGAAGAATATCACGGAGCATGGGATGCTTGTATGTGACGGATTTGGGGTCGTGCTTGCGCTGGGTAAAGAGGGGTATCATTCCGCCCTTTATGGGGCCGGGTCGGTAGAGCGCCAGAATGGCGGTAATATCCTCGATGCTGTCGGGTTTTATGCCCTGACAGACGTTTACCATGCCTTCGCTTTCCATCTGGAAAACGCCCACAGTTTCGCCGCGAGTTATCATGGCAAAGGTTTCCGGGTCATCGTCGGGTATTTTTTTAAGGTCGAAATCCGGCTGGGTCTTGTGAATCTGCCGGATGGTATCGTCGATAATGGTAAGATTTCGAAGGCCGAGGAAGTCCATCTTCAGAAGTCCCAGATGCTCCACGGTGGTCATGGTGTACTGGGTGGCGATGGAATCGTCCTTCTTGGAAAGAGCCAGAGGGGCATAGTCATAGACCGGCGTTCTTGTAATTACAAGGCCGGCGGCATGGGTGGAGGTATCCTTGGGCATGCCCTCAACGCTCAGCGCGGTGTCGATGAGGCGTTTTACTCTGGGGTCGTCCTCCATGGCCTTACGCAGGGGAGGAGATTTTTTTATGGCATCGGTGAGGGTTATGCCAAGCTCACGGGGTATCATTTTCGCGATGGCATCGGCCTCGGCGTAGGGGAAACTGAGCGCCCTGCCCGCGGCGCGGACGGCGGCGTTGGCTTTCATGGTGCCGAAAGTGATTATCTGAGCCACATGGTCGGCGCCGTATTTGTTTTTAACGTATTCGATGACTTCTTCTCTGCGGCGCTGGCAGAAATCAATGTCAATATCGGGCATACTGACGCGCTGAGGGTTGAGGAAGCGTTCGAAGTAAAGGCTGTATTTCATGGGGTCAACGTCGGTTATTTCCAGAACGTAGGACACCATACTGCCCGCGGCGGAGCCTCGTCCCGGGCCAACGGGCACGCCTTTGCTCTTGGCATGGCGGATAAAGTCGCTGACGATGAGGAAATAATCCACAAATCCCATCTGCTTTATCATGTTCATTTCGAACTGCAGGCGTTCTTTGTACTCGTCGCTGCCCGCGCCGTAGCGCATTTCAAATCCCTTCAGGCACAGCTCCCGGAAGTATTCCTCTCCCTCCCTGCCCTGTGGGTACTTAAATTCGGGCAGGTGGTATTTGCCGAAAACGAAGTCAAGGTTGCACCGCTGGGCGATTTTGACCGTGTTTTCAACTGCCTCGGGATATTCCGGAAACAGCGCCGCCATTTCATCTTCGCTTTTCAGATATGCCTGGTCGGTTTCAAAGCGCAGCCTGTCCGGGTCATCCACGGTTTTGCCCATCTGAATGCACATAAGCACATCCTGCATCTGCGCATCTTCACGGCGCAGATAATGGGCGTCGTTTGTTACCACCAGACCGATGCCGGTTTCCTTTGCAATTCGGATAATGTCGGGGTTTACCCGCTTCTGGTCGGAAAGTCCCGCGTCCTGGAGCTCAAGGTAGAAATTGTCCTCGCCCATAATTTCACGCATTTTAAGGGCGAATTCCTTTGCTCCACGGTAGTCGCCGGCAAGGAGGCGCATGGGTATCTCGCCGGAAAGGCAGGCGGAAAGGGCGATAAGGCCGCCGCTGTACTTTTCCAGCAGTTCCATGTCGATTCGGGGCTTGCTGTAAAAACCCTCAACAAAGCCCATGCTGACAAGGTAGGAAAGGTTGCGGTAACCCTCCTCGTTTCTGCAAAGCAACACAAGATGGCGGGGGTCACGGTCAAGGGCGGTCAATTTGTCAAAGCGGCTTCTGGCCGCCACGTATACTTCACAGCCGATTATGGGCTTCACGCCCGCTTTTTTTGCCGCCTCGTAAAAATCCACCACGCCGTACATAACGCCGTGGTCGGTGATGGCAACGGCATCCTGACCAAGCTCTTTGGCCCGCTTTACAAGCTCGCCAATGCGGCAGGCTCCATCCAGCAGGCTGTATTCGGTATGTACGTGAAGGTGAACAAAACTCATTGCCGCTTCCCCTTTCGGTTATTTTCTGGCAAGTTCGGACAGCTTTCGAAGTCTGTGATTGAGGCAGGATTTGCTGACCTGGGGCTGGAACATCTCACAGAGCTGATTAAGACTCAGCTCCGGGTACATTTCGCGCAGACGGGCGGTCTCCTGCAGCTTTTCCGGCAGGGTTTCAAGAATCCCCGCCCGGCGCAGCGCCGCAATTGCCTCCAGCTGCTCCTGCGCCGCGTCCACGGTGCGGTCAGCATTGGCGGCGTCGCAGTTTATGCGTCGGTTAACGCGGTTATTGAGTTCCTTTTCCACCTTGGCGGACATTATGGTCATGGCGGCCACGGGCGCGCCGGCCTTGGTGAGGAAATTTTCTATCTGCTCGCTGCTTTTGAAGTAAATGACGTAGTTTGACTTGCGCTTGGACGCCTTGGGCTCAAAGCCCATGTCCAGCAGCAGGGCAAAGGCCTCGCGGCTGACATAATAGTGGCTGGTCAACAGCTCAAGATGGTAATTTTTTTCGGGACTTGTGGCGCTGCCGCCGCTTAAAAAAGCTCCCCGCAGGAAGGCCGCACGGCAGCATTCCTCCTCCACCACGCCCAGATTCAGATGCAGGGCAACATCCCGCTCCTCGCCATAGCCGATGGCGTCAAAAATGCGGGCAATGGACGAGCGCTCACGTATCTCGATTGTGTATTTTGAGCCTTCGCCGCCGGTTATGGAATCCGGCTCAATGCCGAAGGCTTTTTTGAAAAGCTTGGGTATGCGCTGGGCAAAGGGAGTACTTTCCGTCACGATACGCACCCGGGTACGGGAAAAGGTGTTGCAGAAAAGCAGCACGCCGTAGCTCTCGGCAAGAGCACAGCAGCGTTTATTCACTGCCGCACGGCAGATTTCTTCCTTTGCATTGGAGGAAAATGACATGGTGCTACCTCCCTACATCCCGGTTGTTTTCGTAGACGTGGTAACCCAGTCGGGATATGTAATCGGCCATGTGGTGACCTACGAAAACACTTCTGTGCTTACCTCCGGTGCAGCCGAAAGCGACGGTAAGGCTGGTTTTGCCCTCCTCGGTGTATTTGGGCAGCAGGTAGGATATAAATTCCTCCAGCATCTTCATAAAATCCCCGGTCTGGCGGTAGGAATTAAGAAAATCAGACACGCCGTCATCAAGGCCGGTCTGGGTTTTAAGTTCCTCGATGTAATAAGGATTGGGCAAAAAGCGCACGTCAAACACAAGGTCCGCATCCAGCGGCAGACCGTATTTGTAACCGAAGGTGGTGACTGTGACCACCATGGGGTTTCCGGGCTTGTCCGAGCCGAAAAGACTCAGCAGCCTGCGGCGCATATTGCCGTGGGTCATGCCGGTGGTGTTGACGATATAGTCCGCCCGGGCGCGCAGCTGGGAAAGCAGCGCTTCCTCTCTGGTGACGGCCTGCTCAAGGCTCTGGCCGCCGGTAACGAGAGGATGGGGACGGCGCGTCTCCTTATAGCGGGCGATTATGGTCTCCTGAGAGGCCTCAATGAACAAAATCGCGTAGGGGCAGTTCATCTCGGTAAGCTTGTCAAGAGCGGTATAAAGGCCCTCGAAGCTCTGGCCGCCGCGAACATCGGTGACCAGAGCCACTTTTTCATATTTTCCCTTGGTTGCAAGACACAGTTGGGCAAACTGGGGTATGAGCACCGGGGGCATATTGTCCACGCAGTAGTAACCCATATCCTCCAGAGCGGAGGCCGCCTGGCTCTTGCCCGCGCCGGAAAGGCCGGAAATTATAAGAAATTTCATACTTCCTCCCTGTTAAACGATGACCTTGACCTCGGTTTCAAGCAGGGTGCCGGTCTGGCGGTAAACCTCCCGGCGAACCCGGTCGATAAGCTCCACCACGTCCTTGCAGGTGGCACCGCCCACGTTTATCATAAATCCCGCGTGCTTTTCCGATACCTGCGCACCGCCCACGGTAAGTCCCTTAAGTCCTGCCTGGTCTATCATTGCGGCGGCGTAGCCGTTTTGGGGGCGTTTGAAAACGCTTCCTGCGCTGGGGTATTCAAGAGGCTGGGACTCACGGCGCTTCGCCGCAAGTTCCGCCATACATTCCGAAATGGCGGCGGCGCTGCCGGCGGTCAGATGCATGACGGCATCTATGACGGTATAACCCTTTTCGCTTATGGCGCTGCGGCGGTAGCCAAAGTCGTGCTCCCGGGCGGAAAGGGTGAAAATCTCACCGTTTGCGTCCACACAGCGGCTTTCGAAAACAATGTCCTTCATCTCGCCGCCGTAGGCTCCCGCGTTCATGGATATGGCGCCGCCAATGGTGCCGGGAATACCGTGGGCAAACTCCATGCCTCCAAGGGCGTTTTTTGCCGCGATTGTGGCGGCTGTGGCCAGATTCATACCGGCGGGGAAGCGTATTTTGTCCCCCTCAAGAATCTCGGCAGGGCTGTGCATTTTGGAGGTATTTATGATGGGGCGGGCAAAGCCTTCATCGGGAAAGAGCAGATTGGTGCCGTTTCCCATAACAAAGGGTTTCTCCCCTGCCCGGGCAAAAACCGCGCAGACCATCGCAAGGGTCTGGGGATCTTCCGGGAATATCATAAGTGCCGCATTTCCGCCGATTTTAAAGGAGGTATGGCGGCTGAGGGGCTCGTCGCGGCAGATGACCGCGCCGCCCATTTTGGATATTTCAGTTATTATTGCAGAGTATCTGTCCATCAGCAATCTCCCTGATCTGTCTGCCAAGCATTGCCGCGCCGACTATACCGGCGTCGTTGCCCAGCAGGCATTTTTTAATCTCACAGCTTCCCTTTGCCGCGCCGTAGCTTTCGCCGCGGACCAGCTCACGCACGGGGTCGATGAGCAGGTGCTCATCTTCGTTGCTGACGCCGCCGCCGATGCAGACAAGCTGGGGCTGAAAGATATTTACAAGATTTATTATGCCCTCGGAAAGGTGGCGAATATATTCCTCCACCACTCTCTTTCCGGCCATGTCGCCCCGGCGCATTGCGTTGAAGGGCGTCTTGCCGCTGACCTTTTCAATGTCACCGTGGCACAGCTGCCACATGAGACTGTTTTTGCTGCGGCGCATCTCCTCCGAGGCGGTCTGCTTCAAGCCTCTGGCAGATGCATATGCCTCCCAGCATCCCTTTCTGCCACAGGCGCACTGTCTGCCGCCGGAGCGGGTGACCATATGCCCCACCTCCGCAGCGGTACCCCGGCTGCCCATAAGAAGCTTGCCGCCGGATATTATACCGCCGCCAACGCCGGTACCGAGAGTCAGAACCACAACGTCCTTGTATCCCCGGGCGGCGCCTGCGAAAAATTCGCCAAGAGCGGCACAGTTTGCGTCGTTTTCAAGGTAAACGGGAATATCCCATCGCTTTTGAAAACCTTCACGCAGGTTCGTGCCGCCGAAAGGTGCGTTGGGAGTATATATTATGCGCCCGTTTTTCCGGTCTATTTCGCCGGGTATGCCGAAACCGGCGTACTTTACGGCGTTTTTGTCTTCGCCTGCGGCCTCGAGAGCCAGTTCCGCCAGAGCGGCGGAAAGATTTTCACCCGTCATGGAACCGTCCACACGGCCTTTGGCCTTACGAATTATGCGGTATTCGTCGTCGATAAGTGCGGCGGCAAGGTTGGTTCCGCCCACGTCCACTCCGATATACATTCAGATCACTGTCCCTCTACATGGCTGAAAAGTTTTTCCGTCAAGGTGGCGGCGGCGTTGTAGCCCATCTTTCTCTCTCTGTTGCACATTGCGGCAACCTCAAGGATAGCCGCCATATTTCTGCCGGGTTTAACGGGCAGGGTCAGATGAGGTATGTTTACGTTCAGAATCTCCGTGGTCGCCCACTCCGCGCCAAGGCGGTCGTATATGGCTGTGTCATCCCAGGGCTCCAGATCTATGACCATGTCGATCTTGCAGTCATCTTTAACGGCACTGGTGCCGAAAAGGCTTCGCACGTCGACCACACCGATGCCGCGTATCTCCATATAGTGCTTTATAAGCTCCGGAGAGCTGCCCAGCAGGTGATTTTCCGCAGTACGGGTGATTTCAACCGCATCGTCGGCAATAAGTCGATGACCGCGCTTTATTATCTCTACGGCGGCCTCACTTTTGCCTACGCCGCTGTCGCCGGTAATAAGCACACCCTCGCCGTATATTTCCATCAGAACACCGTGGCGGGTAATGCGGGGGGACAGGTTCTGCTTGATGTAGGTAACAAGCTGGCTGACCGCCTCAGAGGTGGTACTGTTTGTGGAAAGCACGGGAACGTCATACTTTTCCGCCATAATGAGGCATTCCTTGTGGGCCTCGATATCGCGGGCGTAAATCACCGCCGGTATCTGCATACAGAAGAAGGTTTCAAAAGCCTGGGTGCGCTTGAAGGGAGTCAGGCCGTTCAGATAGGAATTTTCCACCATGCCGATTATCTGAAGACGGCGGTGGTCGAAAAAGTTATAAAAGCCTGTAAGCTGCAGACCGGGGCGGTTAACGTCCTCGGAATACAGATTTATGCTTTCGAAATTTTTGCTTTTATGGATTATTTTCAGGCTGTTTTCCTCAACGACTCTGGAAAGAGGCACGGAATATTTTTTCTGCATATCTTCCACCTGCTTTTGAACATAGTTATGTACTTTATATTATATTCCCGGAGCCGTGCAATTGCAACAGGAACTTGCACGCCCGGGCGCGAGGATTGAGTAAATTATACCCTTTTCCGGTTATGTAAAAACAAAAAACCACTCCCGAAGGAGTGGTTTTTAATTTAAAGGTTTCAGGCAGCTTTTGCTCTCTGGCGTTTTTCGGTGGCGAACTGAATAACGATAATCAGAACTACCGCAGCGATGCCGATAACGTCGGTAAGAATACCGGGTTTAATAAGGCACAGGCCGCCGGCAGCGGCAATGATACGCTGCCACCAGGGAAGTTTTACCTTAAAGAAACCCTTTACACCCATCGCTACGCCGAACAGGCCGACGAAGGAAGTAATGATAATAAGAATGACTTCCCAGAAGGTGGTGTCAACGAACAGCAGAGAGGGGCTCAGGCCGAAGATATAGGGAATGATGAAGGCCGCAATAGCAAGCTTTGTGGCGTTGAAAGCGGTCTTCATGGGCTTGGCACCGGCAATGGCGGCACCGGCGTAAGCGGCCAGAGCAACGGGAGGAGTGATATCTGCCACGATACCGAAGTAGAATACGAAGAAGTATGCGCTGACAGGGTCCATATTCATATTGATGAGGATGGGCGCGCAGGTGGTTGCCATTATAACGAAGTTTGCGGTGGTGGGCACGCCCATGCCCAGTATGATACAGACGATCATCGTAAAGAACATGGCGATGATCAGGTGGCCTCCGGAGAGAGTGGCAACAACGGTGGTCAGCTTGGTAGCAATGCCGGTAGTGGTAACAACACAGGCGATGCAGCCGGCAACGGCACAGGCGATGCCGACGGTAAGAACGCTGCGTGCACCGTTTTCAAGGGCGTCAAGGAACTTGGTGATATTGACCACAACTTCCTTTTTGCTGAAAACGCTGACAAGCATCGCAGCAACGATGACAATGTAAAGAACCAGCTTCAGCGGGCCGGTGGGGTCAAGGACAACATAGACAGCCATGCCTGCCAGAGAAATGGCGGAAGGCACGGGAGTTTTTTCGATGTTGGCGATAACAACGGCGCTGCAGGAAGCAAAGATGGCTGCCAGAGCCATGGTCTTGGCGATAAGCAGGTAAATGAGGATTACCAGAGGCAGCAGCAGATAGCCGCGGCGGGCCACAAGACGGAAAAATCTGGGCAGCTGGTCACGGGGAATACCCTTCAGACCCAGGCGCTTGGCCTCAAGATGTACCATGATGAAAATGCCGGTGAAATACAGGGCTGCGGGCAGAATGGCCTTAAGAGCGATAGCCTTGTAGGGCAGTCCGATGTAATCGATCATAAGGAAAGCCGCCGCGCCCATGATGGGGGGCATTATCTGGCCGCCGGTGGAGGCCGCCGCCTCGACCGCGCCCGCAAACTCGGGGGCGTAGCCGGTCTTTTTCATCAGAGGAATGGTGATGGAGCCGGTGGTAACGGTGTTGCCGACGGAGGAGCCGGAAACCATGCCGCACAGTGCGCTGGAGATAACCGCAACCTTGGCAGGGCCGCCGGAGGAAGCACCGGCGATGGAGTTGGCGATGTCGATGAAGAAGTGGGATATACCCGTCCTCTCAAGGAAAGCGCCGAAAATGACGAACATCACGATATAGTTGATGCAGGCGCGGATGGGTGTGCCGATGATACCCTCGGTAGTGTAGAACAGGTTATAAACGTTCAGACGGAGGGATTTCTGGGACAGGGCATAGATGATGAAGGCTGCCGCCACGATGACGATGGGCAGGCCTACCGCCCTGCGGCAGGATTCAAAGGTTATAAGTATACCTATGATACCCAGAATGATAAGTAAGGTGCGCTCTATGGGGTTGGCGCTGAGCATAAGGCCCTGGTTGGCAATGCGCTCCCAGTTTACAACGAAGTAGAAGTAGGAGAATGCTCCCACCAGTGCGATTACAACATCATACCAGGGAATAAAGTCGTGTTTGCGCTTGAATTTTTTCGTCGGGGGGAACAGAAGTACCACGAAAAATACCAGAAGACCTACGAAAGAGGCGCGCTCCATTCTGGTTTCGCCGGGGAAATAAAGAAGGAAGATGCAATAAACGGAGAACAGAATAAGAAGCCATCTGAACAGTTTCTGTCGTCTGCCGGAGAAGGTACGAACGTTGGATTCACGGTCGTACTTTTCCATTACTTCTTTTATTCGCTCCTCGCTCTCCTCTTCGAGAACTGGCTCTTCCTCACGGACGTGGGCGGTTTTAACGGTGCCTTCGTCCTCGGATTTTTTCTTGAAAAGAGACACTTTTTCACTCCTTGCTCATCGCAGCGCAAATTCCACGCTGCTGTTTCTGCCGCACAGGTCGCGAAGGCTGACCGCCTCCCCGTCTATGCGCAATGTGTGGTCGGAAACGGTTCCGACCTTATAGGTCAAGTCATGCATCTGCATTTCGATGCCTGAGATGACCATGGAGCCGTCCTCTCCGTAGGAAAGCTCCCACCCCTCCTCCATCTCGGTGGCCACACCCGCGCCGAATCCGTAATAGATGCAGCCGGTAAGCCAAATTTTGCCGTCACGGATCTGATAGGTCTCGGTGACGTCGGTCTTATTGACGGAGTGGGTGAATGTTACAGAGAACTCCGCGCCCTCTGCAGCAGGATATTTTGCGTAAATTTCGCCGGTGTCGCCGTCAGTCAAAACAAGTGTTTTGTCCGCCGAACAACCCGAAAGAATAGTCATAACCGCAGCGATAATGAGGACCGCTGCGGTCAAAACTATGTTTTTTTTGAATTTCACGTTAAGTTGGCGTTAAGGTTAGCCTATGTCGTAACCCATATCGCCGAAGAACTCAACAGCGCCGGGATGGAAGGGGATGGAAACGCCGGAAACGGCGGTGTCACCCTTTATGTATGCAGCCTTGGCATGGGAAATGTCGCCGGCGTGCTCAAACATACCGGTAAGGAAAGCCTTGACGGTGTCGGCGGACAGGTCGTTGGAGCAGACGATGGTGGCCATAACGGCTACGGTCTGAACGTCTTCCTCGATGCAGGAGTAGGTGCCGCCGGGGATGGTAACGGTGGTGTAGAAGCCGTACTCGTCAGCCAGAGCCTGAGCATGAGCGTCGTCTACGCTGAGCAGGTTGAACTCATAGCTGGTGGCCAGCTCGGTAACAGCGGTGGTGGGGCTGCCGGCGGTTATGAAGGCGGCGTCGATGGTGCCGTTCTTCAGGGAGTCAACGCTGTCGGCAAAGCTCTCGTAAACAACATTGATGTCATCGAAAGTGATGCCGTAGGAAGCCAGAATCTGCTCGGCATTGTAACGGGTGCCGGAGTCGGAAGCGCCGACGGAAACAGTCCTGCCGGCCAGATCCTCGATGGAGGAAACGTTGGGGGAGGCAACAATCTGAATGTCCTCGGGATAGCAGCTCATAACAACGGACATGCCCTGGAAAGCATTGCCTTCGAACATGAACTGGCCGTTATAGGCGTAGGACATAATGTCGTTCTGGATAATAGCCATATTGTTCTCGCCGATCTGGATCAGCTGAACGTTGGCCTGGGAAGCGCCGGTGGACTCAACGGTGATGTCCATGCCGCTCTCTTCGTTAAGGGTGGTGGCAACGGAACCGATGAAGCCGTAGTAAGTACCGGAGGTACCGCCGGTGGCGAAATCGATCTTATCGGTCTTTCCGGAACCGCCGCAGGCGCACAGCATCATGGCCACAACCAGGACCAGTGCCAGAACAACAGCAAGTCTCTTCTTCATGTTTAAATCACTCTTTCTTCTAAATTTGAATTTTTAATTCTGTGTTTATTCATTATAAACGCCAAAAACCCATATTGCAAGGCTTTATGTATACAATTTTTGAATAATTTTTTAAAAAAATTTCATTTTTGTGTTTTTTTGCACAGTTTCTTACTCTAATTATATCAGTTTAATGTACATTATGTCTTTTTTCATAAACTGGCGCTAATTCATATATGTGTAATTTCGTTATATTGTTTTCCCTCCGCCCTCCTTCCTCTGCCTCAAAATAATTTTTCAAAAAAATTAAAAAACCTCTTTACAAATTAAAAAAGCTGTGTTATTCTGTTAAAGCTGTTGCGAGAGCAACACATCCTGTGGGGGTATAGCTCAGCTGGGAGAGCGCTTGAATGGCATTCAAGAGGTCAGCGGTTCGATCCCGCTTATCTCCACCAAAAAAGCACTGAAATCGTGAGATTTCGGTGCTTTTTCCTTTGTTTTGATGACTTTTTGCGGTAT
>JAFSIK010000004.1 GCA_017439805.1 Oscillospiraceae bacterium | reverse complement strand
TTTTCTTTTAAAATTTTATGTGCTTTTCCGCCCGGCCCAGTATCAGCTGGGCAACGATTCCCGTGAAAAGTCCTGCAATTATGCCCGAAATGAGCAGCACCGGCAGAAAGGCGAAAACCGCCGCCGTGCGGGTGACCGCAACAGCCATAAGCGTCTGTCCGATGTTGTGGAAAACCGCCCCTGCCGCGCTGCACAGCCACATCTGCTTTTTGGTAAGGATTTTGGACAGGGGTATCATCAGAATCAGACACAGAACGCCCCCGGCAGCGCTGTATAAAAGTCCCGCTATGTTGCCTGTTACCAGAGCGCCCAGCACGATGCGCACGGCAAGAATTGCCGCCGCCGGCCATGCTCCCAGGGAAAACAGGGCGTATACCGTCACGATGTTTGCAAGACCCAGCTTAACGCCCGGAACAGGCACTACCGGCGGTATTTGATTTTCTACCACGAACAGTATCAGCGACGCCGCCGTCAGCAGCGCCATGAATACAAGCTTTTTTGTTTTCATAAGTTAACCTGAAACGGCGTCAACCCGGCCGCCCTCGCCTGTGATTTTTATTACCAGCCTGTTTGGCAGACATACGATGGGCCGGCCACCGGCCTCGTCCGACCAGCCGCACTCCACGCAGTTCTGGTTTTTGCAGTCGGCCTGTAAAACTCTTATCCGGCCCTTTTGCACCTCTATGATGTTTATGCCGCTTTCCGCGTCGCCAACGGTTATGGTCTGCTCCGGCGCGGTTTTAAGGTCGATGGAGCAGACAAGCTGACCGTCCTTGCTTATTTCCGCCACGGTGCCGCCCTTTGCACTCTGGAAAACAAGGGCGACGATACATATTACCAGCACCGCCGCCAGAGCGACGGCCACCCATTTTGCCTTACCCTTCACGGTGTGCCACCTCCCAGTCCGAGCTGCTTTCAAAGCTGCCCTGAAGACCTTCGGTTATGACAATCGTGCCGTCGTCACGGATAAAAAGTGCCTCAAAACCGCCTATTTGGCGCCAGAATTCCAGACCCTTTTCCTCGCCCATAACGAAAAGGGCGGTGGAAAAGGCGTCACACTCCACGCCGCTTTCACCCACTATGGTAACGGCGGCAAGGCCGGTACGGGCAGGCATGCCGGTTTCGGGGTCTATGATGTGCCAGTAGGTCATGCCGTTTTCTTCAAAATATCTCTCATAGCCGCCGCTGGTGACCACGTTGCAGTCGGCAACGGACAGCACGGCCACGTAACTGCTTTTGCCAAAGGGGTCTTTAACACCTACTTTCCATGGTTCGCCCTTGGTGTTGGCTCCCACAAGAGCCACATTCCCGCCAAGATTGAGCACCGCGTGCTCCACGCCGGCGGCTCTGAGACTTTCAACCGCCCTGTCCGCGGCATAGCCCTTGGCAACGGCGCCCAGGTCTATTTTCATGCCCTCCGGCAGGGTCAGCAAAGCGCCGTCAAAGCTCTCCGCCGCCGCGCTGAAGTCCACTTTTTTCACAAGCTCCGCCAATTCGCTTTCGCCGGGCACGCGGTATTCGTCCGTGGTGAATCCCCAGGCCTCCATCACCGGCCGTACGGTTATGTCCAGCGCGCCGCCGGTCTCTTTGCACAGGTCGAATGCGCGGCTTAAAAGTTCCGCGCCGTTTTCCGTGAATCGGGCGGCCTCACCGGTGTTTGCGGCATATACGGCGCTGCTTTCCGATGTGGCGGAAAGCTCGCGGTCGAGGCTGTTTACGATGCTCTGAGCATCGTAGGCGGCCTGTATGTCCGCGCCGTAAACGGTGATGTCCATAAGGGTGTTCATGGCGAAAAAAGAGGCGGTTTCGCTTTTGGGAGCGCAGGCGCACAGCCCCGTGACGCAAAGCGCCAGCGCGGCCAGAAAATATGTGATTTTCAGCGCCTTTTTCCTCACTTCGTTAACCTCTTTTTGCGGATTTTCGTAAATAATACCATCAATGCCGGAAAAAGTAAACCGCCCGGGCTCCAACAGGGGGGATGTATGGGCAAGCTCAATAAAAAAAGCCGGTTTTTTTAAGCAGTTTGACGTATACGCAAAACCGATACGGATATGCAAAAAATCAAACTCTCTTTTATAAAAAAGGTGTTATAATGATATTTGTCGTAATATGTAATCCCACGGGTGAAAAAGTCGATATCCGTTAAGACTTGAAAACCCGTTCCGGTCAAGACCGGAATTATCATTAGAGATGAGAGGCGAGGCGAATGAAAAACACTTTTTTCGGAGGCGTTCATCCCAATGACCGCAAGGCCGCCACTGCTTCCAAGGCCACGGAAGTGCTTGCTGCACCGGCAGAGGTTATTATACCCATGTCCATGCACGTTGGCGCTCCCTGTGCTCCCGAGGTAGCCAAGGGCGACTATGTGTTCAAGGGTCAGAGGATCGGCTCCTCCCCGGCGCCTGTATCCGCACCTATCCACGCTTCCGTATCCGGAACCGTAAAGGCTGTGGAACCCAGGCTGCATCCCAACGGAACTAAAGTAATGTCTGTCGTTATCGAAAACGACATGCAGGAAGCTCTGCACGAAAGCGTAGTGCCCTGCGCTGACCCCGCGGCCCTCACCCCCGAGGAGATCACCCAGATCGTCAAGGAAAAGGGTATCACCGGCATGGGCGGCGCGGCCTTCCCCACCCACTTCAAAATCAGCAGCGGCGTAGGCAAGGTTGACACCCTCATCGTCAACGGCGCCGAGTGCGAACCCTACATAACCTCCGACCACCGCACCATGCTGGAGCTCACCAATGAGGTCATCGAGGGCGTTCGTCTGGCTGTCCGCGCCACCGGTGTAAAGACCGCCGTTATCGCCGTTGAAAACAACAAAAAGGACGCCATCGCGGCTCTGGAAGCCGCTCTCACCGACGAAGACAGAAAGACCATCTCCGTCATGGGTCTGAGAGTGCGTTACCCCCAGGGCTCCGAGAAACAGCTCATTCAGAGCGTCACCGGCAAGCAGGTGCCTCCCGGCGGCCTGCCCGCATCCGTGGGCTGCTCCATCATGAACGTCTTTACCTGCTACTGCATCTACCGCGCTGTTTATGAAGGCATGCCCGCCATCGAGCGTATTGTTACCATCTCCGGCAGCGCTGTAAACGAGCCCAAGAACCTTCTGGCCAAGGTCGGCACCCCCGTCAGCGCCCTGTTCGACGCCTGCGGCGGATTCAAGACTCAGCCCGACAAGATTCTTCAGGGTGGACCTATGATGGGCATTGCTCAGTTCTCCACCGAGTTCCCCATTATCAAAAACACCAACGCCATCCTTGCCCTGGGCAAGGAAGAAAACCGCAGCGTGGAGGACCCCACCTGCATCCGCTGCGGCAAGTGCATCACCGTTTGCCCCATGAAGCTTAAACCCATCTACATGTATCAGTACGAGCAGAAGGGCGACCTTGAAATGCTGACCAAACTCAACGTCACCGACTGCACCGAGTGCGGCTCCTGTGCCTACACCTGCCCCGGCAGACTGTATCTGGTACACTCCTTCCGCACCGCAAAGCAGATGCTTATCAACGCCAAAAACGCTCAGCAGCAGAAGGAGGGCAAATAAATGGAACAGAGATTGAAAGTTTCCTCCTCCCCCCACATCAGAGCCCCCCGCGGTACCCGCAGCCTGATGCTGGACGTCATCATCGCCCTTATTCCCTCCCTCATCGCCGGCATCATCGTATTCGGCTGGCGCGCACTGACTGTCACCGTGGTTTCCGTGGTGTTCAGCGTGTTCTTCGAGTGGGGCTACCGCAAGATGATGAAAAAATCCTGCTCTGTCGGCGACCTTTCCGCCGTCATCACCGGTATGCTGCTGGCTTTCTGCCTGCCCGTTACCGTGCCTTACTGGATGGTTGTCGTAGGCGATCTGTTCGCCGTTGTACTTGTCAAGCAGCTTTTCGGCGGCATCGGCAAGAACTTCATGAACCCCGCTCTGGCCGGCCGTGCCTTCATGTTCTCCTGGGCCGCCGCCATGAGCACCTGGGTCCCCGCAATGAGCAAGTCCCCCATCTTCCTGGGCGGCGTTGACGTTGTCACCTCCGCCACTCCTCTGACCTATATGGCAAACGGCATGCTGCCCGAGGGCATGAGCACCCTGCAGATGTTCCTTGGCAACGTGGGCGGCTGCCTGGGCGAGACCTCCGCTCTGGCTCTGCTGATCGGCGGCATTTACCTGTGTATCCGCAAGGTAATCAGCCCCCGCATCCCCCTGTGCTACATCATCACCGTTGCGGTGCTGACCTTCATCTTCCCCCTGGGCAACAACCGCTTTGACTGGATGCTTGCCAGCATGTTCTCCGGCGGTCTGTTCCTGGGTGCCATCTTCATGGCCACCGACTACGTCACCTCTCCCGTCACCGCCCGCGGCCAGCTCATCTACGGCATCGGCTGCGGTCTGCTGACCGTATTTATCCGTTACTTCGGTTCCTACGTGGAAGGCGTCAGCTACTCCATTTTGCTGATGAACATCTGCGTATGGTTCCTTGACAAGACCTCCATGGGCATCCGCTTCGGCGTTAGCCGCGAGGACAAAAAGAGAGCTAAGGAAGCCGCCAAGGCTGCCAAGAAGGCTCAGAAGGAGGCAGCAGTATGAGAAAGAATGCCTCTCCCCTGAGACTGATACTGTCTCTGTTCGTTATCTGCCTTATCGTTGGTATTGCCCTGGCATTTACCAACCATATCACCAAGGACGCCATCGCCGACGTTCTGCAGTCCAAGAAAGAGGCCTCCATGCAGCAGGTTCTGGCTGCCGAAAGCTATGACCCCGTTGAGTACACCGGCTCCGACGCTTTCGTTACCGAAATGTACTCCGCTGCCGGCGAGGGATACGTTGTACGGGTATCTCCCAAGGGCTTCG